>CBJNAR010000442.1:0-4381 GCA_966434075.1 uncultured bacterium | reverse complement strand
GTGGAGATCGGCGGCGGCTTCCGCATCCCCGACATCATGCGCCAGAGCGGGGCCACCCTGATCGAAGTGGGCACCACCAACCGCACCTACCTGCGCGACTACGAGGCCGCGCTGAGCGACAGGACCGCCGGCCTGCTGCGCGTCCACACCAGCAACTTCCGCGTCACCGGCTTCACCAGTACGGTGGACGTAGCCGACCTGGCCGCGCTGGCCCACCGTCACGACCTCTGGATGGCCGACGACACCGGCAGCGGCGCCCTGCTGCCCACGGCGGACTACGGGCTGGCGCCCGAGCCGCTGGTCCAGGACAGCGTAACGGCGGGCGCCGACCTGGTGATCTTCAGCGGCGACAAGCTGCTGGGCGGGCCGCAGGCCGGGATTATCGTGGGCCGCCGCGCCCTGGTCGGGGCCTTGCGCCGGCACCCGCTGGCCCGCGCCCTGCGCGTCGACAAGATCACCTACGCCGGGCTGGAAGCCACCCTGCTGGCCTATGTGCGCGGCGAGGCGACCCGCGAGGTGCCGGTGTGGGCCATGATCAGCGCGGACCCGGCGGGGCTCGAAAGGCGGGCGCGCGCCTGGGCGGCGCAGCTTGCGGGGACCGGGGTGCCCGTCGCCGTCGTCCCTGGCCGCACCGCCGTGGGCGGCGGCACCTTGCCGGGCGAGACGTTGCCGACCTGGCTACTGGCCGTCGGCGCGCAGCCCGAGCAGGTCGGGCCAGTCGTGCCCCCGCCCGGCGACGGCGAGGAAGATGGGGTGCCGCCGGCGCCATCCGCCGCGGCCCTGGCCCGGCGCTTGCGCCAGGGCCGTCCCGCCGTTGTCGCGCGCGTCGAGCGAGACCTCGTCTTGTGCGACCCGCGCACCGTCCAGCCGGACGAAGATGCGGCGCTGCTCGCCGCGCTGCAAACCGCCTGGGGGGCAACAATGCCCTGATTGGGCCGCCCCCGGCCCGCCGAACTACATGCGGCCCGCACCGCCGCACCCCTACCGCGGAGTTTGGCCCACGGTAGCATGCGAGAACAATCAGCACTGCCGGATGAAGGCAAGTAGCACGCCGGAACGCTTCAGCATTTGTTAGAGGAGACACCGGGATATGGACACAATCGCCCCGCATGACGGCCAGGCCGCCGGGCAGGACGTGGATCAGCTCTGCCCTCATTGCCAGGCGGCCAATCGGCCGGGGGCGCGGTTTTGCACGCGCTGCGGCCAGAGCCTGCGCGCCGGGCGCATTCCCCTGGCCGCCGCGAACGGCGAGCGCAAGCTGGTCACGGTCATGTTCGCCGACATCAGCGGGTTCACGGCGCGCAGCGAACATCTCGATCCCGAAGAAGTCGTGACCATGATGAACGCCTGCTTTGTCGAGCTGGATAAGGCGGTGTCGCGCTACGAAGGCACCATCGACAAGTTCATCGGCGACGCGATGATGGTGCTGTTCGGCGCCCCGGCGGCCCACGAGAACGACGCCGAGCGGGCCGTGCGCTGCGCGCTGGAGATGCAGGCGCGGCTGGCCGCCTTCAGCGCCACGCAGCCCGGCGGCGACCCCGGCACGCAGCGGCCCCTGGCGCTGCATATCGGCATCAACACCGGCCTGGTCGTGGCCGGGGAGATCGGCACACCCCGCCGCCGCGATTACACCGTCATGGGCGACGCGGTCAATCTGGCCTCGCGCCTGGAGAGCGCGGCCACCGCCGGGCAGATCCTGATCGGGGCGGGCACGCACCGGCTGGTCGAGCGGCTGTTCCAGTGCCGCCCCCTGCCCCCGCTGGCACTCAAGGGCAAGAGCGAGCCGCAGCAAGCCTACGAAGTGGTCGGCGTGACCGACACCGTGAGCGCCCGCGGCTTCGAGCGCGCCGGGGTGCGGGCGCCGTTGCTGGGCCGCGACCGCGAGCTGGACCTGCTGAGCAACGCCGTCCAGGCGCTGGAAACCGGGCAGGGCGGGCTGGGCTGCATCGTCGCCGAGGCCGGGCTGGGCAAGAGCCGCCTCACCGCCGAACTCCGCGACCGCGTGGGCAACCGCGTCACCTGGGTGGAAGCCCGCTCGCTGGCCTACGGCGCCGCCATTCCCTATCACGCGCTGCAAAACGCCTTCCGCCAGTTGCTCGATGTGCCCGCGACGCTGGCGCCGGGCGAAGCCGTGGCCCGCATCCGCAAGGGTTTGGCCGCCTTCGGCGACGGGGCGGACGCGACCGCGCCGGTGCTCTGGCCGCACGTGGTGGCCCTGCTGGGCTACCCGCTGCCCGACGACCCCGCCGCCGCGCGCCTGACCGCCATGGATTCCGCCGCGCGCAACGGTGAGTTTTCCTGGCTGCTGCGCGAGCACTGGCGGCGCGTGGCCGAGGTGCGCCCCACGGTGCTCGTGTTTGAAGACCTGCACTGGGCGGACCCGGCCACGGTCGGCCTGGTGCGCGACCTGCTGCCGGTCACGCGCGAGGCGGCCCTGCTCTTCCTGCTGCTCTACCGGCCCGAGAACGAGGGCCCGCTGGCCCGCCTGCGCCCGCTGGCCGAGGGCGATCCGCGCGCCCGCGTGCTGCGCCTGCAACCGCTCACCCGCGAGCAAAGCACCGAAATGGTGCGCGTCCTGCTCGACCGCTACCATCTGCCGCCCGAATTGCACGCCCGCCTGCTCGAAAAGGCCGAGGGCAACCCCTTCTACCTGGAAGAGGTCTCCCGCGCGCTACTCGATCATGGCGCCGTGAGCACGGAAGGCGGCCTGTGGGTACAGGTGCAGGTCGATGAAATCGATGTCCCGGACAGCCTGCATGGCCTGATCGCCACACGGGTGGACCGCCTGAGCCCGGCGCTGAAGAGCACGCTCCAGCGCGCCGCCGTCATCGGGCGCCATTTCAGCACCGCCGGGTTGACCGCGCTGGTGGATGAGCCGCCTATCCTGCCCAGCCACCTGGCGGAACTCGAAGGCCGCGAACTGATCAAGCCCGGCCCGGCCACGCCCGCCGCCGAGTATGCGTTCAAGCACGCGCTGGTTCAGGAAGTGGCCTACGGCAGCCTGCTGAAAGAGCAGCGCCGCCTGTTGCACCGCGTCCTGGCCGACCATCTCGATCCGCAGCACACCGAACCGGGCTTGCTGGCCTACCACTATGAGCGTGCCGAGGAGTGGCCGCAGGCCCTGCGCTGGCTGACCATCGCCGCCGAGGTGGCCTATGCCCAGTACGCCAACGCGACCGCGCTCGACCTGGTGGGCCGCGCGCTCGCCGCCTGGACCGAGGTCTACCCGGCAGCTGCGCCGCCCGCCGCGCTGCGGACCAAAGTCGCGCTCTATGAACTGCTGGCCGCCGTGGGCGTGACGATGGCCGACCGTGCCGCCATGCAGCAGGCCGCCGAAGGGCTGCGCGAGACCGGCGCCGCGCTCGACGATGCCCGCGCCCGCGTCCACGGCTACCTGACCGCGACCCACCTCAACCACCTGGAGAGCGATTGGGACGCCTGGGAGAAGAACATCGCCACGGCCCACGCCATTGCCGCCGCTTCCGGCGACCAGGACCTGATCAGCGACGTGTACGTGCGGCAGGCGCGGCTCTACACCAACCGCCTGGGGCCGCACGCCGCCATCCCCTACCTGCGGCGCAGTGCCGCCATCAGCTACCTGATCCACGACGACCGCGAACTGACCGACTCGCTCAACAACCTGGCCCTGGCCTACCAGACCACCGGCGAGACCCGCCGCGCCGCCTGGCACGCCGCCTACGCGCTCAAGCTGAGCCTGCGCCTAAGCGACCTGCGCCTGACGGCCGGGAACTACCTGAGCGTGGGCCGCATCGCCCTGTTGCGCGGGCAGTTGGCCGCCGGGCTGGCGAGCATGCAGGCCGGGCAGCACGATGCCGACCGGGCGGGGCAGGCCCGCTTGCAGGTCATCACCCGCGACCACGTCAGCATGGCTTACTCGGCGATGGGTCTCTATGCCCAGGCGCTGGAGGCGGCGGGCGAAGCCGGGGCACTGATCCGCCGGCACGGCCTCGACGACCTGATCGGCTTCAACATCACCACCCGCGCCGATGCCCTCATCGGCCAGGGCCGCTACGACGACGCCCGCAGCGCCCTTGACGAGATGCGCCGCCGCCGCAGCACGGGGCAACTGGGGCAATGGATGGGGCCGCTGCTGGTGCGCCGCAGCCTGATCGACTGGCTGGATGGGCGGCCCGCCCAGGCCCGCGCCACGCTCATCGCCGCCCGCGCCCACCTGCCCCACCTGCCGAGCGACCTGCTTGCCTACAGCCTCTGGGCCGCCGCCGGCCTGGGCGTGGGCGACCTGGTTGATGCCCAGGCCCGCATCGACCAGGCCCTGGCCTGGCTGGCCCAGACGGGCAACGAACTCGACGCGCCCTTCACCTACGCGGTGGCGGCGCGGGTCTATGCCGCCCTTGGCCGC
>CBJNAR010000441.1:0-4383 GCA_966434075.1 uncultured bacterium | reverse complement strand
AGGGGGGCGACGGAATCTCCCCTCTCCGCGGCGGGGAGGGGCGGGGGGAGAGGTTGCTCGCGGCTTACGGCTCGCCGAAGTTGTAGCCCGGCGGCAGCGGCGGCAGGTCGAGCGCGACCTCGACCGCCATGCGCGCTTCGGCGTCGGCGTCCTCGCGCGGCAGCAGGCCCACCGTGTGCACCAGCTCGATGCGGTCCAGCAGGCGCAGCCAGGTGAACGTCCAGGCCGCGCCGTCGGCGCGCACCGCGCGGATCACCTCGCCCGGCAGCAGCTCCACCGTCCAGTGGTGCTCCATCCCGGTGGGCCCGGCGACGCGGTAGCGGACATGGGTGCGCCGGCCCGTGTTGTCGCAGTGGGCGATGGTGATCAGGCGGGCGCTGGGGCTGAGCACGCGCAGGTCCGCCGGGTCCATCCACGCCTCGAAGGCGGCGACGACCCAGTGCACATGGACCCGGTTGTCCAGCAGCGTGTCGACCACAATGCCCGGCCCCAGCCGCTCAGACAGGGTCAGGTCTTTGCCCGGTTCGGGCAGGGCGATGGGATCGGTGCTCAGGGCCACCAGGGTCTGCGGCGCAAACCGCCTGGCGGGGGGCACGGCGATGGCGGCAGTCATAGAGCGTTCCTCGCTTTCCTGCGGACGCGGCCCGCGCGGCCCGACCCGGCGCCGGGCACGGGGCGACTCCTACCCTTTCAGGATAGCGCGGGCCGGGGCCGGGCGCGGTTAGCGTCCCGTGGCGTGGGGTGAAGATTTGCTCACCCCGGCTGAACGCCGCTCGTTTTCACCGCGAAGCAACGAAGGCCACGAAGACGTTTAGGGTTTTGTTTCACCGCGAAGCAACGAAGAGAACGAAGGTTTTTTGGGTTTTTCAAGAGTGATCGTTCTCATTCCATTCAATCCCTAAAACCCTTCGTGGCCTTCGTTGCTTCGCGGTGCGATTAAACCCCGTTCAATCTTTCGTTGCCTTCGTTACTTCGCGGTGAAATTCGGTGACCCCGGTCCGTGATAGTTATGCACGAGGCGCCGGATGCCGTGTTTGAGGATGGGGACGTTGAAGTTGACGAGCAGCCCGAGCGGGATGCCGCTCAGTTTGAGGTAGGTGATGAGTTGCGCGTCGTGGATCGGTTGCAGGGCGTCCACCGTCTTCAGTTCCACGACCAGCGCCTGCTCGACCACCACATCCATGCGGTAGTTGAGGTCCAGCGCCCGGCCCTTGTAGTGCACCGGCAGTTCCTGCTGCCGCTGATAGCGCAAGCCCGCCTGCCCCAGCTCATAGCACAAGCCCTCTTCATACGCCGACTCCAGCAGCCCCGGCCCCAACTCGCGATGCACCTCGATACACGCCCGGATTACTTGCCCACTATATGGGTCCTGAATCATCTGCTCTCCTACCTATCTTATTCACCGCGAAGCAACGAAGGTAACGAAGGGTTTTGGGAGTTGCGGGCTTACTGTAGCATAAATCGCGCTGGGTGGCAAGTGGCGGTTGTATCTCACCGCGAAGCAACGAAGGCAACGAAGGATTCTAAGGGATTTCGGGAATGTTGCAAGGACACTCCACGAAGAAAACCCAAAAAACCTTCGTTGCCTTCGTTGCTTCGCGGTGAACTCCCGTCGTTAACTCCCCAAAAAACCTTCGTTGCCTTCGTTGCTTCGCGGTGAAATCCGTAGCCTTCCAACAATCCATTAAAATCCTTCGTTCCCTTCGTTGCTTCGCGGTGAAATTAATCGCTGGTATCAGTGTAGGCCATAGGGACGAGGCGGATATAGGGCGTGCTCCCTACTTCGCGGTGGCAGGGTTTGGCTCCGAAAATGGATATATATAGTAGAGGGGTAGTGCGAACAAGTAGCCGAAGGGAGGGCACACGCATGGCGGAGGGAGGCGAGGCGGGGTTGGGCACGGAGATCGCCGCGCTGCGGGCGATGCTACGCGAGGTGATGGCCGACCCGGACCTGGATCTGGCGGGGCGCATGAACGTCTTTTGCAAGGGGGCCGACACGCTGGCCCGGCTCTATCGCACCCGCCGCGAGCTCGAACCCGAGGGGGCGGGCGGCCCGCTGGCCGCGCTCGACGCCCTGCTCGCCAACCTCGACCCGCCCCACGCGGGCGCCCCGGTCGCGGGCGCGGCAGACGCCGCAGCGGGCGCCGCCGGTGGCTGACCGGGCCGCCACCCGGCGCGCGCTGGTCCACGACCTGGCGCTGTTCTCGCGGGCGTGCTATCCGGGCCGGGCGCTGCGCCGCTACCAGTTGGAGGCCGCCGGGCCCATTCTCGCCGCCGTGGACGCCCGGCGGGGGGGCCTGTTCTGCTGCCTGTTTTCGCGCCAGGCGGGCAAGGACGAACTCCTGGCCCAGGTGCAGGCGTTCCTGCTGGCGCGCTACCGGCTGGCCGGCGGCGCGATCATCATGGCGACGCCCACCTACAAGCCCCAGGCGCTGGTCAGCCGGCGGCGCTTGCTGGCCCGCCTCGCCACGCCGCTGCACCCCGGCGCGGGCACCGCCGACGGCTATCGCGTCACCTGCGGCGCGGCGAGCGCGGCCTTCCTCAGCGCCGAGCCCGTCGCCAACGTGCGCGGCGAAACCGCCGACCGGCTGCTCATCGCCAACGAGGCCCAGGACATCACCACCGACCTCTGGGACGCGCGCTTCGCCCCCATGGCCGCCAGCACCAACGCGCCCGCCGTCTACAGCGGCACGCCCTGGGCCGCGGGGTCGCTGCTCTCGCGGGCGATGGCCCTGGCCGGCGAACGCGGCACGCTCTTTCGCGCCGATTGGGAACGGGTGGCCGCCGAGGTGCCCGCCTACGGCGACCACGTGCGCGAGCGCATCGCCACGCTGGGGCCGCAGCACCCCTTCATCCTGTCGGAATACGGCTTGCAGGAACTCGATGCGGCGGGCGGGCTGTTCGCCGCGGGGCGCCAGGCGCAGATGCGCGGCCTGCACCCGCGCCAGGCCGCCGCCACGCCCGGCCACAGCTACGCGCTGCTGCTCGACGTGGCCGGCGCCGACGAGACCGCGCCCGGCGGCCCCGCCGCCCTGGCCCGCTCCCGCCGCGACGCCACCGCGCTCACCGTGGTCGCCGTGGACCTGGGCACCGTGCGCGACGACCTGTTGCGCCGCCCGACCTACCGCGTGGTGGACCGCCGCCTCTGGGTGAACGTGCCCCACGCGCAACTCCTGCCCCAACTGCTCGACCTGGCGCGCAGCGTCTGGGCGGCGCGCTGGCTGGTGGTCGACGCGACGGGCGTGGGCGCGGGGCTGGCCTCGCTGCTGGCGGCGGCCCTGCACGGCGCCTGCGACGTGATCCCGTTCACGTTCAGCCTGCAAAGCAAGAGCGCGCTCGGCTGGGCCTTCCTGGCGATCATCGAGAGCGGGCGCTGGAAGGACTACGCGCCCGACGGCACGCCCGAAACCGGCCTCTACTGGGCGCAAGTCGCCGCCTGCACCTTCACGGTGGACCCCGGCCCCGGCAAGATCCTGCGCTGGCACGTCCCGGCCCGCCGCGGCCACGACGACCTGCTGCTGAGCGCCGCCCTCATCGCCGCCCTCGACGCCCGCGACTGGCGCCCCCGCGCCGCCCTGGGCCGCACGCGGGTGGATTGGTGACGCGTGAGCCGTCAGCCGTCAGCCGTCAGGATACGGGGAGACGGGGAGACGGGAGTTGACATAACGGACTAGCGCGGAAGTGGTACGCGCGGGGAGCAACCTCTCCCCTAACCCCTCCCCGCCGCGGGGAGGGGAATCGCTTGAGGGTTAGGGGACAGGCTGATGATTGACATAATGCTTATCGGCGGCAGTTACAACCGGCCTACGAAGAGGCGGCGCCCGATCAGCATGGCGGGCACCAGGATAGCAAAGACCGCGAACAGGCCCAGGTCGCTGTGGGTCGCCAGGAGTTGAACCAGCCAGAGCAGGCCGGCGACGAGCCAGATGCCGATGACCAGGAGTTCGTATTTGGAGAGTTTAGGCATGTTTACCACCTTATCCCCATGGTCGGGCGACAACGCGCAGCACTAAACCCAGGAGGAGGAGCAGCAGTAGGCTCGAACCGGTTACCAGGGTTGGGGATTGGGAAACCGAGACAGCAAGCAAGACTACGATGATGCTGAATACGAACATGCCGAGAATCCATGCTACCCGCGCCCCGCGGCTGGACGGTAACTGGTAGTTACACATGATTTACTCCTGTAGAGTTCTTGGCTCTGAGCGGTTTGGACCACGACGCAACGCAAACAGCGCTAATCATTGCCTTCATTATATCACAAGCGCGCTTCCCCTCCCCGCGGCGGGGAGGGGCCAGGGGAGAGGTTGCCGCCCCACCGACCACCCGCCCATCACCGACCCCCCGTCCCCCGTCTCCTGACGGCTGACGGCTGACAGCTACGAA
>CBJNAR010000440.1:0-4393 GCA_966434075.1 uncultured bacterium | reverse complement strand
CCGTGCCTGCGCCACGATGTTGCAGGGATCGTCGCTGTGCGCGATGGCCGGATACGTGTTGAGGCCGTCCGCGGCGCTAGAGATGATCTCCAACGGGTGGGTGGCCCCATAGCGGGTGCCTTCCTGGGCCGCCGAGGAGATCTGGCTGAAGATGAACATGAGCCGGCCCATCTCCAGGATGCCGAAGAGCAACAGGAACAGTATGAGCGAGATGAAGGCGAACTCGATCAGCCCCTGGGCTTTGCTGCGTCGATTAGCTATGCGCTTGTTAAGGTACGGGATCTTGTCCATGATTCGCGCCATATCGAGTTTCTCCCTTCCACCACCCCCGAGTGTGCCACGCCTCGGGCTACCGGGGACATTGCCACATCTGCGCGGGCCTGGAGGTCGTTAACCTCCTTCATTATAGATGCGCTGGAGAGCGGCTCACAATAGGAAATAGGTCCCGTTAGCCCGCCGGGGGCAAAAAATGAGATAGCCAAATGGTACTATTTTTCTACTACCGGAAGTAGTTACGGTAAGGTTCGGGCAGGTACGCCCCTCACGGCACCGGGTAACCCGATCAAGGGCGGGCTGCGGAAGCGGTACGCACCGCACGCCAGGGGCCGTCCGCTGCGCCCATTATACTGGATCTACCTTACCAACCCATAGGCCGTCCGGCGCGAGGATGGCCCGGACAAATGTGCCACCCGGCGGGGTAGCCCAGCGGCACCCGGCTGGGGTATACCCCATCCGCGTCAAGTTAAGGATTTCACACACGGCGGTTACGCCGCTGCGGGCCGGGCGAGTGGGCGGCAGTAACCGGGCGGCGGATTCCGCCGGGGTTGGCGCTGTAATTGCTGCAAGCTCGCCGGCCGATCCCGGCGCCGCTCTTTCCGGCCGAATTGCTGCCAGAGCCGATATACCTGCGCCAGGATGCCGGCCAGCCCGTGCCCCCGGCGCAGCGCCTGGGCCACGGGGCCGATTTGCCGTTGCCACACCTGCCAGGCCTTCAGCGGACTCAACTCGTCCCCTGCCGCGGCCAAGCGCACCGGCGCACTCAAGTAGCCAAACACGGCCAGCCCGATCAACTTGGCATACAGTTCGCACAGCACCCGCCCCGTGTGCTGCCCCCGGACATTGTCCAGTTCCCCGGCACTTTTCCAGAGTTTGAACAGCAGTTCGATTTGCCAGCGCGCGCCATAGACCTGCCGCACCTGCTCCCCCGTCAACTGCGCCGCCCCGACATTGGTCAGGTAGATGTTCCAGTCCAAGAGCAGCCAATACGCCTGGCTATATTGGAAGCCCTTCTTCTTCTCCGTCGCGTGGGCGCGCCGCCGCCGTTGCTCCCGGACCGGCGGCGGCACCCGACTGGCGACCAGACGCACCGGCAACTGCGCCTGCTCCCCCACCCAGAGTGCCAGGTCCACGTGGTCCGCAGGACACCGCGCCAGGTAGCTGCGCAAGTCGAACGGCCGGCCCTGGGGCGTGTAGGCCGCAAAGCGCGAGTTCCAGCGGCAGATGAAATACACGTCATGGGCGATCAAGTCGGCCAAGAGGCGCAAGGCCACATAGCCCAGGTCGCAGAGGAGCAAACTGCCCGCTTCCAGGGCCGGCAACGCGGTAGCCGCGCACTGATCGGACTGCTTGGCGGCGTGGGCGAACACCGCCCGCAAATTGCCGGCCAGGATCTCCCAGAGGACCTGCCATTTGATCCCGGCCTGGGGGCCATCGCCACCGGTGCCGGGGTATGCCGCGGCCAGCCCCGCGGGGAGGGCGACGTGGGTGCTGTCGAGCAGATACACGGCGCGAAATTGCGTCAGCAGCGGGATGGGCACGGGCACGCGTTGCTGCAACAACGCCAGACTCCGCTGCAAGAGGGTCTGGAAGAAGGTGACGGCAGCGGCAGTCAGGCGCGCCTGCACCGCTTGGCGGGTGACGGCGATCCCATGATCAGCGGCGACCTGGGCGAGAAGATTGTAACTGGCGGCGGGGTGCTGAATAAACCCGGCCACCAAAATCAGTAAGATCAGCGGCCCGGTCAACTTCGAGTGGCGCTGGACCAGGCCCGTTTGGTACGCCAGCCGGTCGGCCTCCGTGGTGAATAAGGTTTGTAAGGTGCGTTCGATTGCGGTAAGATCAGGCATCGGGAACTCCTTGCGCTAGATAGGTGTGGTTTCGCTACCGGCTATCCTAGCAAAAGCAGTTCCCGTCCCCATATTGTGAAATCCTTAACTTGACGCGGATGGGGTATACCCCACAAGCTGCCGGCTACCTTTACGAAGGCGGCCTGCGCGGCCTGTCTCCCCCCTTGTCACGCTGAGCGCCGCGAAGAGTTTCGTCTCGTGCCCTACGACGACGAGATTCTTCGCGGCGCTCAGAATGACAAGGTCGAGATTCTTCGCGGCGCTCAGAATGACAAACCGAATTCGTTGCTGACCACTGACCACTGACCACTGACCACTGACCACTCGTACTCGCTTGGCGGGCACAAAAAAGGAGGGGCGGGTGGGTGCCCGCCCCTCCTGGGGGTTGCGTGATCGACGGCGGTTAGCCGATGGAGCCTTCCATCTGGAGCTGGATCAGGCGGTTCAGTTCGACCGCGTACTCCAGCGGGATCTCCTTGGTGATCGGCTCGATGAAGCCGTTGATGATCATCGAGAACGCCTCGGCTTCGCTGAGGCCGCGGCTCATCAGGTAGAAGAGCTGCTCCTCGCCGACCTTCGAGACCGTGGCCTCGTGGCTGATCTGGACGTGGTCTTCGTTGATCTGGATGCTCGGATAGGTGTCGGTGCGCGCCTCTTCGTCCAGCAGCAGCGCGTCGCAGCGCACGTTCGACTTGACGCCGTAGCAGCCTTCCTGCACTTCGAGCAGGCCGCGATAGGTCGCCCGGCCGCTGCCCTTCGAGATCGACTTCGAGACGATGGTCGAGGACGTATTCGGCGCGGCATGGATGATCTTGGCGCCCGCGTCCTGGTGCTGGCCGTTGCCGGCGAAGGCGATCGACAGCACGTCCCCGCGCGCGCCCGGCTCCATGCACCACACCGCCGGGTACTTCATGGTCAGCTTGCTGCCCAGGTTGCCGTCCACCCACTCCATCGTAGCGTTGCGGAACGCCTTGGCCCGCTTGGTCACCAGGTTGTAGACGTTGCCCGACCAGTTCTGGATCGTGGTGTAGCGCACTCGCGCGCCTTCATGCACGATGATCTCGACCACCGCGCTATGCAGGCTGTCCTCGCGATAGGTCGGGGCGGTGCAGCCTTCCACGTAGTGGACGTAGCTGCCCGGCTCGGCGATGATCAGCGTCCGCTCGAACTGGCCCATGCTCTGAGCGTTGATGCGGAAGTAGGCCTGCAGCGGGATCTCGACCTTCACCCCGGCGGGCACGTACACGAACGACCCACCGCTCCAGACGGCACTGTTGAGCGCGGCGAACTTGTTGTCGCCGGGCGGGATCACCGTCGCCCAGTACTTGCGGAACAGGTCGGGGTACTCGCGCAGCGCGGTATCCGTATCGGTGAAAATAACACCCTGCGCCTTGAGATCCTCGCGGATGCTGTGATAGATGACCTCGGACTCGTACTGGGCGCCCACGCCGGCCAGGTACTTGCGCTCGGCCTCGGGGATACCCAGGCGCTCGAAGGTGTCCTTGATCTCCGCCGGCACCTCGTCCCAGGTCTTGCCCTGGGTCTGCGTCGGCTTGATATAGTAGTAGATCTCGTCGAAATTGATGCCGGAAAGGTCGCCGCCCCAGGTGGGCATCGGCTTGCGGAAGAACATTTCGAGCGCCCGCAAGCGGAAATCACGCATCCACTGCGGCTCGCCCTTCATCTCCGAAATCTCGGCAACCACCTCGCGGGTCAGGCCCCTCTTGGCCTTGAATACGTAATTCTCGGGTACGTGGAACCCGTACTTGTAATTGTCAAGGCCCTGTGGCTGGGTTTCCGTACCGACCAGTTCGGTTGTCATCGCGTGCTCCTTCACCTCTACCGCCGGGACAAGGACTCCTACCGGTCCATACCGATCTTGCCCCAGGAGTAAACGCATATTGATACATCTACATTATAGGCTTTTCGCGCGCCTTTGTCAACATTTACACAGGCGAATCTGTGCAAACCCTTTGACAGGCTGCGCCGGCACTACCCTGCCGGCCCGAAGCCGTTGGGGTGCGTCGAATGCCAGCGCCAGGCCGAGCGCAGGATCGTTTCGAGATCGTACTGCGGCTGCCAGCCCAGCAGCGTCCGCGCTTTGGTGTTGTCCGCCCAGATCGCCACCGGGTCGCCGGGGCGACGGGCCGTGTACTTCACCGGGATGTCCACCCCGCTGACCTTGCGGGCCAAGTCGATAATCTCTTGCACCGAGGCGCCATGCCCGGTCCCCAGGTTGACGAACTCGGACCGGTCGTGCGTCGTCA
>CBJNAR010000439.1:0-4400 GCA_966434075.1 uncultured bacterium | reverse complement strand
GGCGCCGGGCGCGACTTGCGCCGCGCGGCCCCCGACGGCACACCCGATCCCGCGGCGCCGGTGCGTTACAACCCGGCCACCTACCAGTACACCTGCACCCCCGGCGGCCTCTGGGGCATCTTGCAGCGCCAGGACGGCGGCATCGCCCTGAACGACGGCCAGGGCGCCGATTATCCCTTCTGGCTCATGTATCAGACGGCGGGCCAGCGCGGCCCGGTCCCCCTGCGCCTGCCCGACCAGACCTGGCCCATCCGCGTCCTGGCCGTGCCCCCGCGCGGCGAGCAGATTCTTATCACCGGGCTGACGGACATCAGTCCCGCCATGTTGCGACCGGGGCCGCCGCCCGCCATGGCCCGCACCCGCTTCTACCTTGCCGGCGCCGATGGGAGCAATCCGCGTCTGGTGGATGACCTCGCCGGCTGGCCGGGATCGACCGAGATCGGCCCGGACGGGCGCTTCGTGCTGCTGACCATGTATCGCCCGCTCACCGGCAACCGCGGGTTAGCCACCACGCTCTTGCTGGACCTGACCGGCCAGATGCCCACCCGCCCGCTGGCCCAGATGCCGCTCGACCTCGACCACCAGCGCGCCGCCGGCGACGCCGCGTTTATCCGCGAGGGACCGCGCCGGGGCCAGGTGCTCACCGTGGGCGACGACCTCCGCGACACGCAACTCCGCATCTACGATCCGGCCCGGCGGGATCTCGACCCGCTCGTCCAGGTGCCCGCCGGCCCGGACCTGAGCGAGATCACCCGCCTGCAAGCAACGCCGGACGGCGCCTTGCTCATCACAGTGGCCGATACGTCCTATGTCACCGGCGGGCGGACCGGGCTGCTGGCCTATCTCGATCCGCAAGCGCGCTTGACGATCATCCGTCCGCCGCGCCTCGGCGATCTCTATTTGAACCAGGCCTGGCTGCGGCCGGGCCGGCTTGTCTACGAACTCCAGGACTCCGGCGCGGACAGGGAGGCCCGCTACGCCGTGTACAGCCTCGCGCTGGACCAATTAGGCGACGCCGATCCGGTGCCTGTCCAGACCTACAGCGGGACCATCGATACGCAAGAATGGAACGAACTGACGACGACGCTCACCTCCTGGCGTATCGGGTCCGGCGCATTTGCCTATGTCACCCAGGGCGGCGAGCTCCACGCCCGTAGTTTTGACGGAACGGTCGATGTCGTGCTGGAGTCCGGAGTAGGCGGACTCTATTGAGGTAACCGCGCCGGTTCCCGGCAAGCCCGATGCGCCCAGCGCGGGGAGATAGCGATGAGTGCCCGGCCCCCACCCGAATCCGAACCCGGCTTTGCGCCGATTGAGGACCTGGACCCGGAACCGGCGGCGGGGCCACGGGCCGGCGGGCGCCGGGAGCAGATCGTGGGCGGGGCGCTGCTGGTCGCCCTGGCGATTTTCGCAGCGGTGCAGTGGGGGGATGCGCAGGCCCGGCTGGCCCATTACCAGGCCGGCAGCCGCGCCGCCGCCGCCCAGGACTGGGATACCGCCGGGCGGGAGTTCAGCGGGGCCGGCGGCTACAACGATGCCGCCGCCCGCGCCGCCGATGCCGTCGCGCTGCGCGACGAGCGAGATCGCACGTACCAGGTGCTGACCGAGGCGGCCCGTGCCGGCGACTGGCCGATAGCCCTGGCGGCGAGCCGGCGCCTGCACGACATCGCCACGGACTACCGCGACGTGCCCGAACTCACCCGGCAGGCCGAACAGGCCGTCTACGCCGCGACGCTGAGCGGCACCATCGCGTTGCGCGCCCGTGCCACCCCGCCCGGCCTCTACGCCTACGGCGCGGGCGGCTGGCATTACCTGCAAGAAAGCGACGCCCGCAGCCAGGTGCGCGCCCCCTGCCCCAACGGCCAGGCCCTGTTCGACATCCCCGCCGGCAACGGCACCGCCGAGCGCCGCCTGGTGGTGGCCCCGCTCGACGGCGGGCCGGTGCGCGTCCGCGTGGGCCTCGACCTGGGCCGCTCGAATGCCTATCTCTGTACCGAGTCCGGCGTCTGGGCCTCGATATATTATGCCAACAACGGCTTCCCCGGTCTGCTCAGCGGCCTCAGCCCCGCCACGATCCTCGACTACCAGCCTTTCGGCGGCAGTCCGGTCGTCCCCAACAACCCGTTTGCCGCGGGCGGGATCGGGGTCAATATCGCCCCTGATGGTCGCCACATCCTGACCGCCGGCCTGAGCGGCTACAGTCCCGCCGGGGCGGAAACCCGGCTCTATTTCGTCGATCCGCGCACCCGCGAGTTCCGTCTGCTGGCGACCCATCTCGGCTGGATCGACCGCGCGGAAGTCAGCCCGGCGGGCCGCTATGTGCTGTTCATCGTGGACCGCCTGGTGAGCGATACGCGGCGCATTGCCACCGTCCTGCTGCTCGATACCGACGGCGCGCCCGCGCAAACGCTGGTTGAGGGCACCGAAGACCTGGACAACGACAGGGACCCGATGGTCTCCGGCGGCCTGCGGGCGACGGGCGCCTTCTTTATCCCCAGCGGGCCGCGGGCCGGGCAGATTTTGCTCACCTGGCGCGAGGCCGGCGGCCACCGCGTGCAACTGCTCGACCCCGCCCGCATCACGCGCCCCCTGGCCGACTGGACCGTGCCGGACGCGGCGGCGGAATTGCGCTTCTTCAGCACCAACGCCCCCGACGGTGGCCTGCTGGCCGGCTGGCAACAGCCGGACGGCCACGGCACCGTGATCGCCTATCTCGACGGCCACAACAGCATCCAACTGATCTCCTTGCCGGATAACCCCGGTGCCCTGCTCTGGCGGGCTGCCGTGCGCGGCGACCGGCTCATCTATGCCACGCAACAGACTAACCTGGCTGCGCGGGCCACCAGCTACGTGGTCCACAGCGTGCCCCTCCCGCTGCCGGCGCCCCGCCGCACCGCCCCACCCTTGATTTTGCAGCGGGCCGGCGTGCCGGAAGGCCAGGAACCGCCCACCGCCTGGGCGCTGGGCGATACGCTGTTTGCCTACCTCACGCCCGCCGGCGAGTTGCGGGCGCAGACCTACACCAGCAGCGTGGACATCCTGCTGGAGTCCGGCGTCACCGCCCTCTACCCCACGGTCGCCCGCGACACGCCCTGACCCCGCGCGGCTGCCCGTCCTGGTGGGTAGTGGTATAATGGGACGTAGCGCGATCATTGGCGATCGGCTGTAGCAGCTTGCCGCCTGGGGCGGCCTGATTAGGAGACTCTGATGGCATTCACGAAAGATATTGTGATCCTGGAAGGCGCGCGCACGCCGGTGGGCACGTTCGGCGGCGCTTTCCGCAAGGTCACGGCCACCCAACTGGGCGCGCACGCGGGCAAGGCCGCCATCGCGCGCGCCGGCATCAGCCCGAACGACATCGACAACGTCGTGATCGGCAACGTGCTGCAAACCAGCATCGACGCCGTCTATATTGCCCGCCATATCGGCCTGGAGTGCGAGATCCCGCGCGAGGTGCCGGCGCTGACCGTGAACCGGCTTTGCGGCAGCGGCCTGCAGGCCGTCGTCACCGCCGCGCAGGGCATCATGCTCGACGAGTCGCAATGCGCCCTGGCCGGCGGCACGGAGAACCTGAGCCAGGCGCCGC
Organism: uncultured bacterium; assembly: GCA_966434075.1. GTDB lineage: Bacteria > Chloroflexota > Chloroflexia > QHBQ01 > JAICKM01 > JAICKM01. The sequence goes on along the minus strand of CBJNAR010000439.1, from coordinate 814 downwards.
ACGTCCTCTACGGCGCGCGCTGGGGGTTGGACCTGGGCCAGGATGGCCGCTTGCAGGACTCGCTGTGGGCGGCCCTGGTCGACAGCCATAGCGGGTTGAGCATGGCGCTGACGGCAGAGAACCTGGCCGAGCGCTATGAGATCAGCCGCCAGGCGCAGGACGAGTTCGCCTTCCGCAGCCAGCAGACGGCCCTGGCTGCCATGCGCGAGGGCCGCCTGGCCGAGGAGATCGTGCCGACGCCCGGCCACGGCAAGCGCGGCGAAGCCGTCGAGGTCACGCAGGACGAGCACCCGCGCCCTGACGCCAGCCTGGAGAGCCTGGCGCGGCTCAAAGCCCGCTTCAAGGAGGGCGGCACGGTCACGCCCGGCAACGCCAGCGGCATCAACGACGCGGCGGCGGCCCTGGTGATCAGCAGCAGCCAGTTTGCCGAGGCGCGCGGGTTGCAGCCGATTGGCCGGCTGGTCTCCTGGGCCGTCGTGGGCGTGGACCCGAAGATCATGGGCATCGGGCCCGCGCCCGCTATCCGCGCCGCGCTCAAGCGCGCCGACCTGACCCTGGACGAGATGGACCTGATCGAGGTCAACGAGGCGTTTGCCGCGCAGTACCTGGCCGTGGAGAAGGAACTGCGCCTGGACCGCGCCCGCGTGAACGTCAACGGCGGCGCCATCGCGCTGGGTCACCCGCTGGGCGCCAGCGGCACCCGCCTCGCGCTGACCCTGCTCTACGAACTGCGCCGCCGCCAGGGCCGCTTCGGCGTCGCCGCCCTCTGCATCGGCGGCGGCCAGGGCATCGCCGCCGTCTTCGAGCGGTTGTA
>CBJNAR010000438.1:0-4404 GCA_966434075.1 uncultured bacterium | reverse complement strand
CCAACTGCTCGGCCCGCTCGCGCATACTGGTCATGCCCAGGGTACTGTGACCGCGCCGCAGCTTGTCGGGCGGCAGGCCCCGGCCGTTGTCATCCACGGTCAGGCGGACCCAGCCGTCCTGCGCGCTGAGGGTGACGACGGCGCGTGTGGCCTGGGCATGCTTGGCGACGTTGGTCAGCGCCTCCTGGGCCACGCGGTAGAGCGCCTTTTCCATGTTGAACGGCCAGCGCCGCTGCCCCTCGGCGTGCAATTCCACGTCGATGCCGTTGCGCTCCTTGAACAGCGCCACATGCTTCTTCAGCACGGGCACCAGCCCCTCTTCTTCCAGGTTGGCCGGGCGCAGTTCGAAGATCAGCGTGCGCATTTCCTTGAGCGCGGTGTGCGACGTTTCCTGTAAGCGCCCAATCTGGACGCGGGCCGCCTCGGGGTTCGCCTCGAACAGCGTCGCCGCGGCTTCGGCGTTGAGCACCATGCTGAACAGCATCTGCGAGATGGAGTCGTGGAGTTCGCGGGCCAGGCGGTTGCGCTCTTCCAGCACGGCCAGTTCGCGCGAGCGGTCGTAGAGCCGCGCGTTCTCCAGGGCGATGGCGGCCTGGTTGGCGAAAGCCATGACCGACTGCCCGTCCTCCGCATCGTAGGAGTTGATCTGGGCGTTATCCACCGTGAGCGCGCCGATCACCTCCTCGCGCACATGCAGCGGCACGCCGATCCAGGATCGCGTGACGGTGTCGCGCTGGTAGTCGAAGGACGGCTCATGGTCCACATCGCGCAACACGATTGGGCCGTCCTCGTTCAGCAGGCGGTGGGTCAGCGGGTTCTTCTCCGGGTCGAACCGCGCGCCGAGCACCGCCGCGGGATCGCGGAAGCCGCGGCAGGCGATGACACGCAACACCCCCTGGATACGCCACATGATCGTCGCGCTGTCGTAGGGCACCACCTCGGCCAACTGCTCCAGGATCAGGTCCATCACCTTGTCGAGTTCCAGGGTCGTCGTCAGCAGCGCGGTGCTGCGGTTGAGCGCGCTCACCTGGCGCACCCGCCGTTCAAGTTGCTGGGACTGGGCTTCGAGTTGGGCGTTCTGCGTCTGCAACTGCTCCTGGCTGTGGGTCAGCAGGTTGACCTGCTCGGCCAGGCGCCGGTTGAGTTGCAGCGAGTAGAGCTTGCTGACCTGGATGACGATCCAATGCAGCACGGAGTCGAGGTCGGCCAGCAGGCGCAGGGCGGCATCGGCTTCCCACTGCGCCTCGCGCCAGATCACCGGCAGCACGGCGTCTTTCAGCAGCAGATTGCCCTGGATGACCTCCGAGATGTCGAAGCCCTGCTCGACCCGCGTGGCGCAATTCGCGGTGAGATGGGCATCCAGGGTCTCATAGCTGCCCCGGCGAAAGACCACCGTCATGGCGATCAGTTCGTCGCGCAGACAGTTCTGCAGATCGATGACCGGCAAGTTCGCGAACCGTGAGCCCGGCAGCCCCGCGAGCAGGCGCACCCAGGCCGCGACGATCTCCTCACGGTAGCCGTCGAGCAAGCCCGCCAGTTCGGATGTGCTTCCGGTCGGTTGGTTGGTCAGCATACGCAGCGGTCAGTGGTCAGTGGTCAGTGGTCGGTTATCAGTAATAGGCGATCCCCAGTATATACGATTCCCTGCCATCTTGTCACGCGGCATCCGGGCGGCCAACCTCTCCCCCCGCCCCTCCCCGCCGCGGGGAGGGGAGTCGGCGTTCCCCCCTTCCCGCCGCGGGAAGGGGGGCCAGGGGGGTTAGGTTGTACCCGACCAGCGGGACTCCTGACGGCTGACGGCTGACGGCTACAGGTAGTGCCCCATGCCGCCGCTGACGTCAATCGACGCCCCGGTGATGTAGCCGGCGCGGGGCGAACTGAGGAAGGCGACCACGCTGGATACCTCCTCCGGGTGGCCGAAACGGCCCATCAGGGTGTAGCGCCGGGCCATGGCGCCGTAGAACGCCTCGGGGGCCATGTTGGGCGCGCTGCGCTGCTGGATGGCCGCCCACTGCGGCGTCTCGACAAAGCCGATGTTCACGCTGTTCACCAGGATGGTCGGGGCCAGTTCGGCGGCGAGCGCCTTGGTGAAGGCGATGCAGCCCGCCCGGTTGGTGCTGGTGGCGAAGAAGGTCGGGTCGGGTTCCTTGCCGAAGACGGCGTTGATGTTGATGATGCGCCCGTCGCCGGTGGCTTTCAGCAGCGGGATCGCGGCACGGCAGCAGCGGATCATGCTGAAGAGTTTGACCTGGATATCGGCGGCCCAATCGGCGTCGCTCAGGTCGCCAAAGCGGCCCGGCGTGGCCCGCCCGGCGTTGTTGACCAGGATATCGAGCCGCCCGAAGTGGGCGCCGACCCGCTGCACCAACCCCGCGACATCGGCGGCGTTGGTCACATCGGTCGGGATCGCCAGCACCCGGCCCTTGTCGTGCGCTTCGGCGGCGATCTCCTCGGCGGCGTCGTGCAGCGCCGCGGCATTGCGCGCGCAGATCGCCACGCTGGCGCCCTCGCGCACGAATTCCAGGGCGATGGCCCGCCCGATGCCCTTCGACGCGCCGGTGATCAGCGCGATCTTGTTCGCCAATCCTAAATCCATTGGTCTCCTACCCTATCCGGCTGGGACATATAAGAAAGCCGTGCCCGGCCACCGGCTTTCGCGGCGCCGGGCACGCGCGGGGAAGCTCACCCGCCACCGCTGACCGGCATGGCGCCCTTGCCGGGGATGCCCGGCTCGGTCATCGTGCGCGGGTCGAGGATGCGGTCCACCTCTTCGGCGGACAGCAGGCCCTGGTCGAGGACCACCTGGCGGATCGGTTTGCCGGTCTTGAGCGCCTCCTTGACCACAGCGGCGGCACTGGCGTAACCGATGTAGGGGTTGAGCGCGGTCGCCAGGCCCATCGAGTGCTCGACCATATAGCGGGCGCGCTCCTCGTTGGCGGTGATGCCGCGCACGTTGAACTCGGTCACGACGCGCATGGCGTTCTTCAGCAGGTCGACGCTGAACATGGTGCTGAAGGCCATCTGCGGCATCATGACGTTCAGCTCCAACTGGCCCTCGGACACGGCCAGGGCCACGGCGGTGTCGTTGCCCACCACCTGGTTGCAGACCATGGTCAGCATCTCAAACATGACCGGGTTGACCTTGCCGGGCATGATGCTCGACCCCGGCTGCACGGCGGGCAGCGCGATCTCCATGATGCCCGTTTGCGGGCCGCTACTCATGAAGCGCATATCGTGGCTGATGCGGATCAGTTCCAGCGCCAGCGCGCGCAGCGCCGCCGAGACCTCGGCCATGGCATACTGCGACTGGGTCATCTCGACCAGGTGCTCGGCGGGTTGCAGCGGGAAACCGGTCAGGTCGCGCAGGTTGGCGACCATCTGCTGCTGGTAGCGCGGATCGCTGTTCAGGCCGGTGCCCGCCGCCGTCGCGCCGATGTTCAGTTCCAGCAGCGCCTCGGATGCGCGCTTGATCTTGTCGCGCATCTTGACCAGCACGCGGCTGTAGGCGGTGAACTCCTGGCCCAGGCGGATCGGCACGGCGTCCTGCATGTGCGTGCGGCCCGACTTGATGATGTGGTCGAACTCGCGGCCCTTCTCGGCGTAGGCTTCGGCCATGGCGGTGATCGCCGGGTAGAACGTCTCCAGGTTCATCAGCACGGCCAGGCGCATCGAGGTCGGGAACACGTCGTTGGTGGACTGGGCCATGTTGACGTGGTCGTTGGGGTGGACCGGCTTGTAGCTGCCGCGCGGCGCGCCGAGGATCTCGTTGGCGCGGTTCGCCAGCACCTCGTTGGTGTTCATGTTGTGCGAGGTGCCCGCCCCGGCCTGGAAGGGGTCGATGCGGAAATGCTCGCGATGCCGGCCCGCCAGGATCTCGTCGGCGGCCTGGACGATGGCCTTCGCGCGCTGGTCGTCCAATTGGCCGAGTTGCTGGTTGGTGATCGCCGCCGCCTTCTTCACGGTGACGGTGGCCTCGACCAGCAGCGGGTGGGGCAGCCAGCCGGTGATGGGGAAATTGTGGATACCGCGCACGGTTTGCACGCCATAGAGCGCGTCGGCGGGCACTTCGACCTCGCCGAGCGAGTCACGTTCCAGGCGCGTCGTTGGGCTGGGGGTGTCGCTCATGCTGTCACTTGTCTCCTACATATAGATGGGGGTAGGCCCGACCACGGGGCCGGGCGGTTGACCCATTCTAACATTGTAGCGAGAAAAGCGTCAAGGCGCGCGCCCTCATTATGGGCGCGCCCGGTAGCCGCCGCAGACCGGCTGATACTATGTGGCTACAGAACGATCTGCCCGTTCGCCGCCTCGCGCACAATGCCCCGCAGGGCGGTAATGAGATCGTCCGCCGCGGGATCGGCGCGCAGGTCGCCTTGCCAACACTCGGTGGTATAGATGGCCCTG
>CBJNAR010000437.1:0-4406 GCA_966434075.1 uncultured bacterium | reverse complement strand
CTGCCGCCGCTGCTGGTGCCGATCAGGTTATAGCCGCCGCTGGTGAGCGCGCCGTCCACATCGGGGCTGGTCGGGGCACTGTTCCCGGCGATGAGGGTGTTCCCGCCCTCCCAGTTCGTGCTTTCGGTCGGCTGGGCCAGCGACAGCAGGCCGCCATTGTGGATGCCGCCTCCGGTGGTGGTCGCCTGGTTCGCGGCCACGGTGGTAAAATAGAGAAAGACCCGCACCAATTCTTCGTTAGGACCAAGCGGGTCGCCGCGCACATAGAGGCCGCCCCCCGCCGCGGCGGTGTTGCCGCTGATCGTGCTCTGCTCGAATGTCACATGGGTCGGGACGCCGGGGCCCGGCCGGTAATTGGTGCCGGTGAGGTAGACCCCGCCGCCCTCGGTCACGGCCCGATTACCGCTGATGGTCGACGCGGTGATGCCGTAGCCCGTCATCTCACTGTCGAGTTGCAGGCGTGCCAGGTAGAGGCCGCCGCCCTGATCGCCCGCCTGGTTATCGCGGATTGTACACGACGTGCAGGCCAGAACGGCACCGGCGGCTGCGTAGATCCCCCCACCCTGCTGCCCGGCGGCGGGGGGACCGGTGCCGGCAATATTGGCGGCCACCGTGCTGTACTGCACTGTGAGGCGACCAGGCACGTAGATGCCGCCGCCCTGGAGCTCGGCCGTGTTGCTGATGATCAGGCTCCGGTCCACGCTCATCACGATCCCGGTGCCATAGATGCCCCCGCCATACTGGGCACGGTTATCGCTCAGGATGCTGTTGCCCACGGCGGTGGTGTTGGGTCCGCGCAGCAGCAGCGCGCCGCCGTTGGTGGCGGTGTTTGTGCTGAAGCTGCTGTTGGTGATCGAGGCCGTGTTGTCGACTTGCTCATCTAGAGTGATCGCCCCGCCGTTCTGAGCGGTGTTGTCGCGGAAGGTGCCGTTATCTACCGACAACTGGCCCTCGTTGTAGATACCGCCGCCATCGCCGCCGGCGCTGTTGTTCAGAAAGGAGGAATCTCGGATCGTGGTGCCGCTGTTCACGTCCAGGGCAAGCGCGCCCCCGTTCCCCGTGGCGTGATTGTCGCTGAAGGTGACGGTGGTCATATCCACGGTGCAGGAGTTGAGGGCCAGTGCGCCGCCGTTGCCGACCGCGTGGTTGCCGTTGAACGTCACGTTGATCAGGCGCAGGTTACAGGCGCCGGACTCGATGGCTCCCCCGTTCGTCCCGCTGCCGTTACGCAGTGTCAGGTCCTTCAGAGTCAGCGTGCCCTCGCCAATCGAGAAGAAGTTGAACTCCGGAGTACCGGACGCGCTGCTGCGGGCGATAGTCGCGCCGTTGCCGTTGATGGTCAGGCTCGCGTTGATGATCGTGCTGAGCGTGGTCGCACCGACCTGCTGATCGAAGGTGTAGCTGCCGTTGGGGGCCAGGTTGACGGTAATCTCGCTGTTGCCGTGTACGTTCTGGATCGCCGTCAGCAGGGCGGCCACGTCGCCGTCGGCAATATTATAGACGGTAGCGCGGGCGGGGGGCGGCGTGGTAGCAAGGAGCACGAGGCCGAGCAACGCGACGACGAGCAGGATGTTCCGCGCAACACGAGGATATTGCCGGGGATGGGTGGACATGGGGACCTCTTTCAGACTACGCAGCCCTGGGTGTGGCGATGGGCCGGTCTGCCGCGTCGCGCCACCTGCTGCCTTCGGCAAAGGCGACGTATGACCGGTCCTGAGTCCTGGGTTGATCTTGAGTGGAGAAAGGCCGCAACGGTGGTCCTGGCGATCCTGGCTGTTGGTACCCAGGAGGTATTATACTACAAAATGGCGGCCCGATCATGAGTGCTGAACCGCGCGATCTAGCGTGTGCTATAATGAGCCTGAAAGAAGGAGACCACGATGGACGCGGCAGCTCCGTACATTCCCATGGACCGCCGCCAGGCGCTGGCGGCCGGGCGGGAGCTACCCCCCACGGCGGCGGGCGCGGCGATCTTTGCCGACATCTCCGGCTTCACCCCGCTCACCGAAGCCCTGGCGCGCGAACTCGGCCCGCAGCGCGGCGCGGAAGAATTGACGCGCCAACTGAACCTGATCTACAGCCGGCTCATCGATGAGGTGGACCGCTATCGCGGCAGCGTGATCGGCTTTGCCGGGGACGCGATCACCTGCTGGTTCGACGCCGACGATGGCCGGCGGGCGGTTGCCTGTGCGCTGGCGATGCAACAGGTCGTGCGGCAGATCGGGGCGCTAACGACGCCGTCGAGTCGCGCCGTTACCCTGGCGATCAAGGTGGGGGTCGCGGCCGGCCCGGCGCGCCGCTTCGAGGCCGGCGATCCGCTGGTGCAGCGAATTGACGTCCTGGCCGGGGCCACCGTCTTTCGCATGGCCGAGGCCGAGCAGCAAGCCGAGAAAGGCGAGATCGTCGCCGGCGCGGAGGTCGTGGCCAACCTGGGCGACCTGCTCACCGTGCGCGAGTGGCGGCAGGCGCGGGACGGCGGGCCGCGCTTCGCGGTGGTCGCCGGGTTGAACGGCCCGGTGGCTGCCGACCCCTGGGCGCCCATCGCACCGGGCATATTGACCGAGGAACAGGTGCGCCCCTGGCTGCTGGCACCGGTCTACCGGCGGGTGCTGGCCGGGCAGGGGCAATTCCTGGCCGAACTGCGCCCGGCGGTGGCGCTTTTCCTGCGCTTTGCCGGCCTCGACTATGATGCCGACGAGACGGTGGCGCACAAGCTCGATGCTTTCGTCAGCTGGGTGCAGCAGGTCGTCAACCGCTATGACGGCGCGCTGCTCAAACTCGCCATGGGCGACAAGGGGAGCTATCTCCACGCCGCCTTCGGCGCGCCGGTGGCCCACGACGACGACGCCAGCCGCGCCGTGGCGGCGGCCCTCGAACTGCGCGCTCTCCCGACCGAATTGGCCTATATCACCACCGTGCAGATCGGCATCAGCCAGGGGCGCATGCGGGTGGGGGCCTATGGCAGCCCGAGCGCGCACACCTACGATATGATGGGCGACCACGCCAACCTGGCCGCCCGCCTGATGAGCGGCGCCGCGCCCGGCCAGATCATGATCAGCCCGGCCATCGCCGACGTGGTGGCCCAACTCTACGAACTGGAGTTCATCGGCCCGCTGAGTGTGAAGGGCAAGAGCCGGCCGGTACCGGTGTCGCTGGTGCAGGGCCGCAAGGCGACCTCGCCGCAGCGCTCGGCCGGTTTCTTCGCTGGGCCGCTGGTCGGGCGCGATGCGGAGATCGGCCAGATAATGCAGGTGGTGGCGGCAGTCGCCGCTGGCACCGGGCGTATCCTGCGGCTGGAAGGCCCGACCGGCGTGGGCAAGAGCCACCTGGCAGGCGCCCTCATCGACCGGGCCGCGGCTCAGGGGTTCCAGGTTGCGGTGGGGGCCTGCCAGAGCACCACCCAACACACCGCCTACGCCCCCTGGCGGCAGGTGTTCAACGCGCTGCTCGACTTCTCCGCGGGGCTGGGTCCCGGCCCGCAGGAGACGCCGGCGCGGCGCGTGGCCCACCTGGAGCAAATGGTCGGCGGGATCGATCCCACTTTGCTGCTGCGCCTGCCTTTGCTCGGTGATCTGCTGGAACTGCCCATCCCGGACAACGCCACGACCGCCGCCTTCGAGCCGCGCCTGCGCCAGCGCGCCCTGGTTGAGTTGATCGTCGAGCTACTGCGCGCCTGGGCGCAAGCCCGCCCGCTGTTGCTGCTGCTGGACGATGTGCATTGGCTGGACGAGGCATCGCAGGGGCTGGCGGTGGCCTTGGCGCGGGCACTCGCGCCCGCGCGGGTGCTGCTGGTCGTGACCCACCGCCCCCCGCCGCCGGGCCAGGCGATCCTGCCCGAACTGCTGGACAGCCCGCTACACACCCGGCTCAACCTGGCCGAACTATCCCCTGCGGCGGTCGCGGGGTTGATCGCCGTCCGGCTGGGCGGGCCGGCGGACCCGTTGCTGGCGGCACTGATCCAGTCCGAAACACAAGGCAATCCCTTCTTTGTCGAGGAGATGCTCGACGCGTTGCGCGAATCGGCGCGTATTGCACCGGGCGCGGATGGCCGCTGGACCCTGGCGGGGCCCATGCTGGAGGCGCTACGCCACGCCAACAGCCTGGTCCGGCAGGACGGCGAATGGGTGCTCGCGCCCACCACCCCGCTCCCGGCGCTCCAACTCGGGCTACCCGATTCGATCCAGGGGGCGGTGTTGAGCCGCCTCGACCGATTGCCCGAAGCGGCGAAGCTGACGCTGAAGGTCGCCAGCGTCATCGGGCGGATCTTCGGGCTGGCGCTGCTGGCCCGGTCCCACCCACTGCAACCGGCCGCCGCCGCCCTGGGCGAGCAGATCGCGGTGATGGAGGAGCGCGATTTTGCGCGCCTGGAGGTCCCGCCGCCCGACACCGCCTACATGTTCAAGCAC
>CBJNAR010000436.1:0-4411 GCA_966434075.1 uncultured bacterium | reverse complement strand
TACGCCCTGCCGCGCGTGAAAGGCCGGTGAAGCACGGCATGCGCTCGGGCGCAGCTACATGGGTCCGCGGTGCATCAGCCGTTGGATAGGGCACAGTTCGTGCTTGGTTCCTCCGGTGAGGCGGTGCTTCTGCGCGCCGCGCATGCCGTATCAGCGCGAGAGTCCCGATGGATTTAGAAGGACAGCCATATGGAAAGCAAAGTAAAACTCGCTGGGCATGCGATTCACCCGATGCTGATCGTGTTCCCGCTGGGGCTGTTCGCCACCGCGGTGATCTTCGACCTTATCTACCTAGTGACCGGTAATGCCATCCTGGGTGAGGTGGCGTATTGGAACATCCTGGCCGGAATTATCGGTGGGTTGGTGGCGGCTGTCTTCGGCTTTGCCGATTGGTTGCACATTCCGGACGGCACGCGCGCGAAAGCCGTCGGCTTACAACACGGGGCCGGTAATGTAGTCATCGTCGTGCTGTTTGCGATCGCCTGGCTGCTGCGCGGGGGTAACGCCAACCATGAGGTAACAACGGTCCCCATGGTCCTGGAGATAGTCGGCGTGCTGCTCGCGCTGGTCACCGGCTGGCTTGGCGGCGAGTTGGTCGAGCGGCTGCGGGTGGGCGTGGACGACAACGCCAACCTGAACGCGCCCAGCTCACTAACTGGCAGCGCCGCCCAGCCGTCCGTCCCGGCGCACCCCAACCCCAAGGCGTAACCAAGCGACTGCCGGCCGGAAGGTAACCGGGGGCACACACTCCCTCCTGTGTGCCGGGCTACCACGGGATCGCGCGGGGCCGCCGAACCCTGATTACAGGGCGCACGGGGGGCCGGCGGAGGTGGCGCACTGTTGCTGCGAAGGAGATCGGGTGGGCCGTATCCGCCTGTTGCTGGGCATCAGCGTGTTCTGGTTGGCGTTGAGCATGTTGTTCGACGGTGTCAACACCCTGGTGCTGCCCCACCAACTGATCGGTCTCGTAGCCGAGCACGAGCGGGCGACCGCGCTGGGCCTGCTCAGCTTTGCCGGCCTCCTGGCCGGGATGCTGGTGCAGCCCATCGCCGGGGCGGCCAGCGACCGGTTACGCGATCGCTGGGGCCGCCGGCGCTTCATTGGCCTGGGCGTGCTGCTGATTCTACTTGCCCTGGCTGCGTTCAGTGCGGACGGCAATCTCATCCTGGTCTTCGGCGGGTATGTGGGACTGCAGGTCGCCGCGGGCGTCGCCCAGGCCGCGCAGCAGGGCTTCATCCCCGATCTGGTGCCGCCGGCCTGGCGCGGCACCGCCGCGGGGCTCAAGGGTTTCATGGATGTCGGCGGGGCGCTGGTGGCTTTCGCCCTGTTGGGCGCCCTGCTCGGCAGCGGGCAGGTCGGGCCGGCCCTGGCCGTGATCGGCGCGGCAATCGGCGGCCTGTACCTGCTGACGCTGCTACTCGTCCACGAGCCGGGCACAGGCGCCGCACCCCTGCCCGCACGCATCAGCCTGGCCGCCGCTTTCCGACTGGATCTGCGGGCGCACCGCACCTTCGCCTGGCTGGTCGCGTCGCGCTTCCTGTTTCTGCTGGGCACCTATGCGGTGGGTCGCTTTTTCCTCTACTTCATCGCCGACCGGCTCGGGCTGGATCCCGCCCAGGCGGCAGGCGAGGCCGGGGGCCTCCTGGCCGGTCTGACCCTGGTGACTGTGCTGGCCGCGCTGCCCGCCGGCTGGGCCGCCGATCGCTGGGGCCGCCTGCCGCTGATGCTCGCCGGGGCAGCCGTCTCAGCGCTGGGCACACTGGGCCTGATCGTCGCCGGCGGTGCCGGGCAGATCCTGCTGTTCGGCGGTCTCATGGCCGCCGGCTCAGCGGCCTTTGCCGGGGCGAACTGGGCGCTGACCGCCGATGTAGCGCCGCCGGCCGAAGCCGCCCGCTTCTTCGGCCTGGCCAACGTGGGCACGGCCGGCGCGGCGGCGGCGGCCGGCCTCTTCGGTCCGCTAATCGACAGCGCCAACGCGGCGGCGCCCGGCCTGGGCTATACTGTGCTCTTTGCCGGCGCCACCCTGGCCTTCGTGCTCAGTGGCGCCGTCCTCGGCTTTGCCCGACCCGCCGCGCGGCCAAGCGTGATCTTTGGCGAATGAAGGCGCCCCGCACGAGCACGCCCGCGCAGCGGGCGGCCGGCGCGCCATACGTGAAAGGAGCAACCTGTGAGCGGTCAACGCGGCCTCGATCTGCCCAGCCGGCTGGCATACCTGTATGCCCCGATCCTGCCCTATCTGAAACATATCAAGATCCGGCGGGCCGGTCCGCGCGATTTCCAGCCGGCCGATGTCCTGGTACCGGAAGGGTACGCCGTCGAAGTGGTGGCCCGCGGCCTCAGCGCGCCGGTACATTGTTGCTGGGACGCGCAGGGTCAACTCTACGTCACCGAGGCCGGCCACAAGATTGAGTCGGCGCCGCGGGTGGTCAAGGTGGACGCCGCCACCGGCGCCACCACCCCCTATTTTGAGTTCCCGGCCGAGCGGTGGGTGCAGACCGGCGCGGTGACCGGGGCCTGCTGGCACGAGGGTGCCCTGTACGTCATGAACACCGATACGCTCTCGCGCGTGAACCCTGACGGGACGCTGGAGGATGTATTGACGGATCTACCGGGGCGCGGCGATCACCAGAGTAACTACCCGGTCCCCGGCCCCGACGGCAAGATCTACTTCGGCCAGGGGAGCGCCACGAACAATGGGGTGGTCGGCGCGGACAATTTCGCCTACGAGTGGTTGCCCAAGTTCCCCGCCTTCCACGACGTGCCGGCCCAGGACGTGCGGCTGACCGGCCGCAATTACGAGTTTCGTAACGTGCTGGGTGACGTGCGGGAGAAGGTGCGCACGGGCGCGTATGTCCCCTTCGGCACCGAGACAGCCCCCGGCCAGGTGATTTCGGGTAATGTGAAATGCAGCGGGGCGATCTTGCGCTGCAACCCCGACGGCAGCGATCTGGAGGTGGTCGCCTGGGGGCTGCGCAATCCCTATGGCATCGCGTTCGATCCCCAGGGCCGGCTTTTTACCACCGAACACGGCAGCGACGAGCGGGGGGGCCGCTACATCGTCGGCGACGTGGACGACTTTTATGAGATCCGTCCCGGCGCGTGGTACGGCTGGCCCGACTTCGCGTCCGGCATCCCCCTGGATGACCCCTCCTGGGGCGCGGGGGGGCAGGGGCGGGAACCGGTGCTGGCCGAGTTTCCGGATCCGCATCCACCGCGGCCCTTCGTCAGCTTCTCCCCGCATAGCGGCGCGAACGGCGTCAGCTTCTGTGCCGATCCGGCCTTCGGCTTCCCTGGCGACGCGTTTGTTGCCCTATTCGGCGATGTCGCGCCGATCACCGTCCCGCGCTTGCCGGTGCCGGCGGGATTCAAAGTGGTGCGCGTGGATATGCAGGCCCAGCAAGTGGTGGACTTCGCCGTCAACAAAATCGCCGGCCCGGCGTCGAAGCTGCCCCACGCGGGGTTCGAGCGTCCCTCGCACTGCGCGTTCGGCCCCGACGGTGCCCTCTATATCGTCGACTGGGGCGAGATCGAGATTGCGCCGGAGAAAGGCGGCATCCGCATGCAGGCCGGGAGCGGGGCCGTGTGGCGCATCCGGCGGACCAGCGCACCACGGGGGGAACGCCCGCCGGCGCCGATTGCCTTCCCGCTCAACGCCTTCGTGGCGCTCGCCGGGTTGATAGGCATCGTGGGCTTCGTGGCCGGAGTGGTCTGGGTACTACGGCGGGTCCTGCGGCGCTAAACGGTGCAGCCCATGGGCCGGCTCCTAGCGGAGGGAGCGCTCGCGCAGGGCAAAAAAAGGCCCCTGCTTGGGACAGGGGCCTTCGCACCAGGAGGAGTTTTTCGTCCGTCTTATCTCATCTGGGTTTAGTATAGCATCCCGCCCCCGGCGGGGGAATCACCCAATGGTACTGTTTTGGTATGGTACTCTCGGTAAGGTCCCGATCAGGTACCACCCGGACCATCGGGCTACGACATTTGCCCCGCCGGGGTCACGCCGTCCTCCTGGTCGGGCGGGCCGGGCGGGGCCGCGTTGAACTCGCGCATGCGCTCGACGATGGCGGCGATGGCCGCGACCGTGCGCGGGTCATCCAGGTCGTACTTCAAGCGCAGGTACACCGGCAAGTCGGGCAGGCCCTCGCCGCGGTCCTCCACGCGATACCCCGCCGCCGCCAGCAGGTCGTCGGGCGTGGTGCCGAGCGCGGTCGCCAGCCGCAACAACCGATCGCGTGAGGGCAGTTGGATGTCGCCCCCCTCCAGGCGGGAAATATGGCTGCGCGTCAGGCCGCTGGCCGCCGCCAGTTCCTCCTGGGTCCACCCCCGCGCTTTCCGCAACGACCGCAACCGCTCTCCAAGATCACCTTTTTTCGCCACCGGTCTGGTTCTCCTCCTCACGGGCCGCAACGACCCGCAC
>CBJNAR010000435.1:0-4413 GCA_966434075.1 uncultured bacterium | reverse complement strand
AACGAACTGCGCGCCGGCCCCACCGCCGAGGCGTTGCGCGAGGCGCAGGCCGCCGTGGACCAGGCCCAGGCCAACCTCGACAAGGTGAAGCAGGGCGGCACGTCCGCCGACCGAGCCGCCGCGGAAGCGCGCGTGGCCGCCGCCCAGGCCGCGCTCGACCTCAAAAAGCAAGGCCCTACGGCCACCGACATCGCGCTGCTGGAGCAGCAGGTGCAACTGGCACAGTACGAAGTCGAGAACGCGACCGCCGCGCTGGCCGATGCCCGCCTGACCGCGCCCTTCGCCGGGACCGTGCTCACCATCGACGCCAAAGAGGGCGAACTGGTGGGCGGGGGCGCGCCGGTCGTGGAACTGGCCCGCCTCGCCACCCTGCGCGTGCGGGCCGACGTCGACGAACTCGACGTGGGTCGCGTGCAGCCGGGCCAGCCCGTCACGGTCACGCTCGACGCTTACCCCGGCGAGAAGATGCCGGGCGCCGTCGAAACCATCGCCCCTGGGGCCACCCAGAAGCAAGGCAGCACGGTCTACGCCGCCACGGTGGTCTTCACCCCCACGGCGGGGGTCACGCCGCGCACCGGCATGGCCGCCAGCCTGCTCATCACCGCCCAGCACAAGCGCGACGTGCTGCTGGTGCCCAACCGCGCCCTGGAACAGATCGGCGCCAACCGCTTCGTCACCGTCGTGGAGGGCGACACACAGCGCAAGCAGCGGGTCGAGATCGGCCTCTCCAACGCCGACAGCACCGAGATCGTGGACGACGGCAGCCTCACCCCCGGCCAGCAGGTGCTGGTGCATTAGCGTCTGCATCACCCATAGCATCTTCACGGAGGAAGACGGCACGAATGATTCCCAAGGACTTCATTGGGTATATCGGAGATCGGGACATCCACGACGGGACGGTGGAAGGGATAACCGAGCAGGGAGATCGAGTCCTGGTCCACATTGAAGGGGCCGGCGGTCGTCCGCTGGCCGTCGAGTTCTTGAATGTGGAGTCTGTCAAGCAGCAAAGCGCGGTAGGCATGATGCTCTATGCCCTTGTCGAATGGTGGGCGCCGGCCCCCTGGCGCCGGTTTGTCTTCGCAAATTGGGATGACGAAGACGACGCCTTTCTGGAGATCATAGCTCAGGATTGGCGGATGGTCACGCCGCCCCAGGAGGTATCTGCCGACGAAAACAGCACACAATAGACACGCATAAGGGGTTTCAGGCAAAAAGCGAGGGCACCCGGATCGCGCGATCCGGATGCCCTGGGTGCGACATGGTAGCGGGTTAGCGCGTGCCTTGCGAGAAGATGACCGTGTAGTAGTACATCCCCTTGCCGTCCACCGCCTGGCCGACGCCCGCCGCCGTCCAGTTGCCCATCATGATGATGCGATGGTGCTCGCTGCTGTTCATGAAGCCCTGGTAGGCTTGATCGGCCGTCTGCGCGGCGGGGTAGTTGTTCTCGGCGATAATCTCGCCCGCCATGGTGAAGGGGATGCCCCGCGCCTTCAGCATGTCGAGGAAGGTCTTGCCGTCAGGCGTGTGGTGATCGAAATAGCCGCGGTTCGCCATATCGGCGGAGCGGTCGCGGGCCAGCGTGATCAGGCGGCTGTCGAGCGGCACGGCGCTGAGCCCGGCCTGGGTGCGCGCCGCGTTGATCTGGCGCAGCAGGCTATCTTCCAGCCCGTTGATTTGCGGGGCGGGCGGCGCGGCGGGGGCCGCGGGCGCCGCCGACAGCCCGCGCTGTTCCATCGCGGCTTTGCCCAACTGGGTCAGCAGCACCTCGTAGGGGCTGCCGGCGTTCTCCGGGTGGCGCTCGAAGCGGGCCCGCTCGAAGTACTGCACCTGCATCCCGCCCTCGGTGACGACCTCGGAGATGGGATAGCCCAGGATGCGCACGCCGCCGTGGCTGCGCCAGTAGCTCAGGAACGGCTCGGCCAGCGCGTGATGGGTCTGCGCGATATAGACCCGCGTGCCGGAGTCGGCGAAGGGCGCCACCGTGCCGAACGGCTGCCGGGCACGGCTGGACTCGTCGCCCAGGCGGCCCAGCAGCACCTCAAAATCACTGCCGGCATTTTCGGCATGGTACTCAAAACGCTGGCGCTCGAAATATTGCACCGTGCGCCCATTCTCCGTCATTTCCTCGGTCAGCGGATAGCCGAAGGTCTGAATCCCGCCGTAGGCCTGGAAGAACCGCACAAACGCTGCGCTCTTGATCGAATGGCCGGTGGCCGGGAAGGTCAACACCTCGCTCGCGTTGGCCGGGGCCGGCAGCGGGGCGGCCTTGGCCCGGCTGGGCACGGTCGCCAGGGGCGCGATCAGCGCCAGCGCAAAGGCCAGAGCCAGGCCCCAGGTCAGCAGAGTCCGGCGCAGGTGCCGGGATGAGTGCGATGCAGTTTTGCCGGTGGTAAGAGAGAGCGATCGAGCGGCTTCGGACGTGTGGGCGTAGTGCACGGGTTCTCCTTTAACACTCGTCGAGCTTCGGGCAGCGAGCGACGAGGGACTGCGCGAACAGCAGCACGGCGGGCTGCTGAGCCGCCAGGTGCGCGGACCCGGTCAGGCTGGATTTATACTACCAAACGGCCTGGGCCCTGTCTATAGAAGAAGCCTCTTTTATATCTTATTGTGACCACCCGCCCAGCAGGTATCGGGCGGGCCGGCGGCATGGCGTTTATGGAGGGATGGTAGCAAACCTGGAGGGTTCGAGTCTATAGCAAATGTGGGCTATAACCAGGTATTACCTTTTCCCTATCAACACCATATCCGCAAAATGTGGGTCCAATATTGCCCAGTTTGTGCCGGGCGCCGGTAGCGAGTATAATCACCCTATGCGTTATGCCGTGTGTCTCGAATCCGATACCGCCGGGTGGAGCATGGCTCATGTGCCCGACCTGCCGGGCTGCTACGCCACGGCAGACGATCCCTGGACGGCGCTACAGGCGCTGCTCCCGGCGATTCCGGCATACTGGGCCTGGTTGCGGCGTCATGGCGCGCCCGCGCCCGGCCCCGCCGGCCTGGGCGAGGTCTCGCTGGGCGTCATCGAAACCGTGCGAAGCGACACGCCGGGACCGCACGCCCTGTTCGAGTACGAGGTGGCGCCGCTGAGCCGCCAGGCCGTGGCCGGCTGCCTGGAGCGCCTGGCCTATACCCGGCGCGATCTGCTTGACCTGGTGGGCGACTTGCCTCCCGGCCTGCGGGCGCCCGGCCCGGCGGAGACCGTGGGCGGCATCCTGCCCCACCTGGCCGCCACCGAGCAGGCCTATACCGGCCTGCTGGGGCCAGCCCCGCCCGTGGCGCCCGCGGCCGATCCACTCGACCGGCTGGCAACCGTGCGCGCGGCGGCCGTAGCGCAGATCGGCAGCCTGCCCGACGACGATTACGGGCGGATTTTCCTGCACGGCGGGGAGCGTTGGAACGTGCGCAAGCTGTTGCGGCGCATGCTGGAACACGAGCGCGAGCACACTGCGCAGATCGCCGGCCTGCTGGGCGTAACGTTGCCCGCGTCCGGAGCGGTGGACGCACAGGCGTGTGGATAAGTCCAGCGATCTTGTGGATAATTCATGGCATAATGTGGAAAATTGTGGATAAGATCGAGCCGAAATGTGGATAACGGTGAAAGCTGCGTGAATAGCGCCGCGCGCACCCATCCCACGCACCGGACACACAGAGGGGGAGAGACGGATGCCGACCATACCGCCGTTCATGCTGAAGCAACTGTATCAGCGCGGCAGCCTGCGCAACTCGGAGACCGGCTGGGAGTTCACCATGCGCAATCATCTGGCGTCGGCCACGCTGGTCGGCCTGGGCCTGACCTGTGACGGCGCCGAGATCCCGCCGCAGGCCCTGACCGTGGCCCAGCCCACCCTGGACCGCGTGGTGCCCGCCACCGGCCTCAGCGCCGATTCGCCGTTGCAGTTCCCGGTCCAGACGCCCACGGTGGTGCGCGTGGCCGGGCCGCCGCTCAGCCCCGGCAACCACGCGCTGGCGATTACCGCCGACACGCGCGAGATCGGCCCGGTGACCATCGCCGTGCAAGACGACGTGGCCGGTTAGGGGCGGGCGGAAAGGGAGAGGCGCATGGGACGGACGGTGTTCGTCGACGGTTATAATGTGATCCGCCGCGACCCGGTGCTGGCGCGGCTGGAGCACACGAGCCTGGAGTTGGCCCGCGATACCCTGCTGGCCTGCATCAACTCGTCGCCGCAGTTCCGCCACGACGAGGTCACGGTGGTGTTCGACGGCGCCGGGAGCCGGGAGGCGGGCGTCACCGGATCGCGCACCTTCCGCCGGGGCCGCGTGCGTGTCATGTTCTCGCCGCCCGGCGAAACCGCCGACGCCGTCTTGCAGCTCCTCGCCGCCGGCGCCCCCACCGGCACCCTGGTCGTGACCGACGATCGCGAGATCCGCGACAGTGTCCGCCGGGCCGCTGGC
>CBJNAR010000434.1:0-4448 GCA_966434075.1 uncultured bacterium | reverse complement strand
CGACGCCCTTGACCTGCGCCTGCCCGCCCAGCTTACCTTCGGTGCCGACTTCGCGCGCCACCCGCGTCACTTCCGAGGCGAAGGCGTTCAACTGGTCGACCATCGTGTTGATGGTGTTCTTGAGTTCGAGGATTTCGCCCTTTACGTCCACCGTGATCTTCTTCGACAGATCGCCATTGGCGACGGCGGTGGTGACTTCGGCGATGTTGCGCACCTGCCCGGTCAGGTTGCCCGCCATCAGGTTCACGTTGTCGGTAAGATCCTTCCACGTGCCCGACACGCCGCGCACCTGCGCCTGCCCGCCGAGTTTGCCCTCGGTACCTACTTCGCGGGCCACGCGCGTCACTTCCGACGCAAAGGCGTTGAGTTGATCCACCATCGTATTGATGGTGTTCTTGAGTTCGAGGATCTCGCCTTTCACATCGACGGTGATCTTCTTCGACAAATCGCCGTTCGCCACCGCTGTCGTGACTTCCGCAATATTGCGGACCTGCCCGGTCAGGTTGCCCGCCATGTAGTTCACATTATCGGTGAGATCTTTCCAGATCCCGGCCACGTCCTTCACTTCGGCCTGCCCGCCCAGCTTGCCCTCGGTGCCCACCTCGCGGGCCACGCGCGTCACCTCGGAGGCGAAGGCGTTGAGTTGATCCACCATCGTGTTGATGGTGTTCTTGAGTTCGAGGATCTCGCCCTTCACGTCCACCGTGATCTTCTTCGACAGGTCGCCGTTCGCCACGGCGGTAGTCACTTCGGCGATATTGCGGACTTGCCCGGTCAGGTTGGCGGCCATCAGGTTGACGTTGTCGGTCAGGTCCTTCCAGGTGCCCGACACGCCGCGCACGGTCGCCTGGCCGCCCAGCTTGCCTTCGGTGCCGACTTCGCGGGCCACGCGCGTCACTTCCGAGGCGAAGGCGTTCAGTTGGTCGACCATGGTGTTGATCGTGTTCTTGAGTTCGAGGATCTCGCCCTTCACATCCACGGTGATCTTCTTGGAGAGGTCGCCGTTGGCGACGGCGGTGGTCACTTCGGCGATGTTGCGAACCTGGCCGGTCAGGTTCCCAGCCATCAGGTTGACGCTATCGGTCAGGTCTTTCCACGTCCCGGCCACCCCTTGCACCTGGGCCTGGCCGCCGAGTTTGCCTTCCGTGCCCACCTCGCGGGCCACGCGCGTGACTTCGGAGGCAAACGAGCCGAGTTGGTCGACCATCGTATTGACGATGTTGGCCGTGCGCAGGTACTCGCCCTTGAGCGGCTCGCCGTCGATCTCCAGGACCATGGTCTGCGAGAGATCGCCGCGGGCCACGGCGCCGATGACCCGGCCCACCTCGGTCATGGGCTGCACCAGCCCGCCGATGAGGCCGTTGACCGCCTGCACGCTGGCCGCCCAGCCGCCGCCCGCGTCGCCAAGCGAGGCCCGCTGGGTGATCTTGCCCTCGTGGCCCACCACGGTGCCCACCCGCGCCAGTTCGGTGGTTAGCCGCTCGTTCATCTCGATGATGTCGTTCAGCGTATCGGCGATCTTCCCGGCGATGCCCGTCTCGTCGCTCGGCATGCGCACCGAAAAGTCGCCTTTCTTGACCGCCATCAGGACCCGCAAAAGCTGTTTTGCGTCGATGGGATCCGAGTCCACCTGTGCCACCGGCATAGTACTCTCCTCTAGCTGCTGTCTGAAGGTAGGACGAAAGTGCAGGCAGCGGCGGGCACCCAACCTCCCGCGGGCGCTACCTGCGGATGTCTTAGCATATTAGTAGCCCAAATGTCAATGAAAACCGACAGCGGGGATAGGCGATTCGCAGCACAAACCATGCCGCCTTTGCCGCATGGCAGCCGCGCGGGACCGCGGGTATAGGTGGGTCGTGCCGCCGGCCCTAGCCGGGGGCGGCTACTGCGCGGCCTGCGCCACGACGTTGCCGGCAGCGAGGGTTGGCTCGGCGCCCGCTGCGCGGAACCAGAGGATACCCTCCGGGGTGCCCGCAGTTTGCCGGTATTCGTCGAGCGCCTCCCGGCTATGCCAGAACGACAGGATGCTCCACCGGGTCGGATCGCGGGCATCTTGCATCAGAAAGGTCTGGACCATTTGCGGAGGGAGCCGGTCCAGCCCCGCCTCATAGGCGTGTTGCAATGTCTGCCACTGGTCCGCAGCCACATGGGCTTCGAGCAGCGTGAAAATCATCGCGCCTGATCCCTCGCTTTCCGCAACTCAGGAGGTATCCATTCGCGTCCGGCGAGCGCCGCCGGGGCGCGTCTATGCGCCGCCTTGCGGCTCCTCGCCGGTGGCGATGGGGCGGGCCGGGTCGGTGATCCACTCGCTCCACGAGCCGGCATAGAGCCGGCCCGGCCCCAACCCGGCATGGGCCAGCGCCAGCAGGGTGTGCGCGGCGGTGACGCCCGACCCGCAATAGGCCACGGCGCCCTCCGGCGGTGCCGCGCCCAGTAGGCCCTGGAACCGGGCGCGTAACTCCTCCGGCGCGCGGAAGCGCCCGGCGGTATCCAGGGTATCTTCGTAAGGGGCGCTGGCCGCGCCGGGGATATGCCCGGCCACCGGGTCGATCGGTTCCTGCTCGCCCCGGTATCGCGCCGCGGCGCGGACATCAAGCAGGCGGGTGCGGGGGTCATGCAGCCGCGCCGCCACCTCCGCGCTGCTGAGCACCAGTTCGGAGTGGACGTGCGGCGTGAAGGTGCGAGGGGCGCGGTGCTCCGGCCCGCTCGCCTCCGGGTAGCCCGCCACCTGCCAGGCGGGCCAGCCGCCGTCGAGCACCGCCGCCGCCTCATGGCCGAGCCAGTGCAGCATCCACCAGAGCCGCGCCGCGGCCATCGATCCACCGCTGGCGTCGTAGGCCACCACCTGGACCCGCGCGTCGATGCCCCAGCCCGCCAGAACCTGGGCGAACCGATCCACCTCCGGCAACGGGTGCCGTCCCGTCTGCCCCGGCACTACCGGCCCCGATAAATCCTCGGTCAAGTGGGCATAGACGGCGCCGGGGATGTGGGCCGCCAGATAATCGTGCTGCCCGCGCTCGGGCTCGTTGAGCGCAAAGCGGCAATCGACCACCGCCCAATCGGCCTCGCCCAGGTGGGGCCGCAGATCGGCGGCGCTGATAAGGGTGCTGTAAACCATCGCGCTGTCCTCCCGAAGGGCCCCCGCCGGCCGTCAGACTGTCACGACGGGCGCAAGGTAGTCTAGCGCAGTATACCACAGGCTGGCGGTTGAGCAGGCACGGGGGCAGACGGCCGGCCTGGCGCCGCCGCGCACGCCCGCAGCAGTTGACGGTAGCCGCGCCGGGCGCTATGATAAAGCAAACCCGCGGCTGGAGCGCGCGGTGCCGCGCGCGTCGCCGTACGGGTCAGGACGCCTGCTGCTGATCGAGGACACGGGGCTGTGGGCTGAAACCGCCGCGAGGCAACGGAGGATGCGATGCCGGCGCTGCGATTCGAGATGCTCGGGACCTTTGCCGGGTGGTGCGATCACCAGCCGTTGTTGTTGCCGCCCACCCTCAAATCGCAGTCGCTCCTGGCCTATTTGATCCTCCAGCGCGCCCGCCCGCAGCCTCGCGAGCGCCTGATCGGCATGTACTGGCCGGAGCACCCGGAGGAACGCGCCCGCCGCTCGCTCACCACCGCCCTCTGGCACATCCGCCGCTGCCTGCCCGACGATGGGCTGCTCAGCGATACCCAGCAGGTCCAGTTCAACCCCGCGCTCGCGCTCTGGCTCGACGTAGACGAGTTCCGGGCGCGCGCTGCGCAGAACAACCTGGACAGCCTGGCCGCCGCCGGCCGGCTCTATCGCGGCGACTTCCTCGACGGCTTCTACGACGACTGGATCGTCGAAGAGCGTAACCGCCTGCTGGACGTGTTGGTGGCGGCCCTCGGGCGGCTGGCGGCGGGCTACGAGCAGGCCGGTGCCGCCGGCGCGGCCCTGGACGCCGCCCTGCGGCTGCTGGCCCAGGAGCCCTTGCAGGAAGAAGCACACCGCCTGGTCATGCGCGCCTACTGCCGCCTGGGCCGGCGCGGCCGCGCCCTCGAACAGTACGAGCGCTGCCGGGATGAATTGCGCCAGGAGCTGGATACCGACCCCGCGCCGGAAACCATCGCGCTCTACCGCGCAATCCTGGACGGCAGCTTCGCCGCCGGGCCGGTCGCGCCCGCGGGCATCCTGCCTGCCGCGGAGCCGCCCGCGCGTCCGGCACCGGGCGCGCGCCATCCGCTGGAAGGACTGACGCCGGGACGGATGGTCGGACGCGAGGCAGACCTGGCCGCCATCGCCGCGCGCTGGCGCGACGCCTGCGCCGGGCACGGCGGCTTGCTGCTGATCGAGGGCGAGGCCGGGGTGGGCAAGACCCGGCTGGTCGAGGAGTTCGCCCGGCAGGTGGAGCGCTGGGACCTGCCCGTGCTGCGCGGGCGCTGCTTCGAGTTCGAGCGATCCCTGCCCTATCAGCCGTTCCCCGACC
>CBJNAR010000433.1:0-4452 GCA_966434075.1 uncultured bacterium | reverse complement strand
GTCGAGGAGCAGGCGCAAGAGATCGGATGCGCCTGACAGCATCAGCAGGAGGCTGATATAGCTGATCAGGTAAATATAGACCCGGCGGGCGACTTTCATGGCCGGCCTCCTCTGTTAGCGCCTGGCTTATCTCTCAGGATGGTGCCTGGTACCGGGGCGGAAGGGCGGTGATGCGCCAGGCGCCGGCTTCCTGGGCGAGCGTGAAGGTTTCCGTCGAGGTATATTCGTTGGAGCCCAATAGCGGCGGGCCGCCGCCGTAATAGTAGGTCACGCGTACCGTCACCGTGGCCGTCGCGCCGTCGATCTGCTCGGAGTCGATACTCGCGCGCGCCGCTTGCGTGCCGTAGGTGTACTGGTCGGCCATGGCGCGCGTGAAGGAGTCGCGCGTGGGCTTATGTTCCATCCTGTCGCTCAGGAGGTCGTAGGCCTGGCTGTAGTTCCGCTGTTCCAGGGCGCTGTAAAAGCGCTGGATCGTGCCGCCCGGCGAATCGGCCGGTAACTGGGGCGGCGGCTGGCGCAAGACCAGCAGACTCAGCCCGGCGGCGGCCAGTAACACGACGACCCCGACCAGGATGCCGATCAGGAAGCGGTCGGTTTGCGGCGGCGCTGCGGATGGCGTGGGCGCTGTATCCATCGGTATCACCTCCCCACACGCTGGTTGCCGGCAGCGGTAACTTGCCGCATAGCTGCCCCACGGGGCGCCGGTTTGAGTCCTGCTGCTGCCGTCGGCGCTGCCCGCCGATGGCAGGGCGGGTCCCACCACTATAGTTGTAGAGCGCGAAGCGGAAAGACCGGATTAACGGCGGGCGACAACGTGGTACTGGATGGATCGGGTCAGGATCGGAGCGGGACGAGTTAACATAACTGCTAACAGCAATGCGATTAGCCTGTTATCGGGCGGCTGGGCCGGCGAGCGGCCTTATGCAGCGATGGGCGTGCCCGCGCCCGCGGCGTCGAGGACGGCGGCCAGCAGGGCTTCCACGTCGTCCATAGTCTCGACGCTGGTGGCGCGGCGGCGGATGTCGGAGGCGCCCGCGAAGCCCTTGCAGTACCAGCCCAGGTGCTTGCGCAGTTCGATCAGGCCGTGCGGCCCCTTGAGCCCCAGGCTCAGTTGCGCCTGCCGGCGGACCACGGCCACGAGTTCCTCGATGGACGGGGCCGAGTCGGCGCGGCGGAAGATCCAGGGGTTGCCCATGGAGCCGCGGGCGATGAAGGCACCCTGCACCCCGGTCGTGGCGAACAGCCGCTCCACGTCGGCCCAGCGCATCAGGTCGCCGCTGCCCATCACGGGCAGGGGGGACGCCGCCGCGATGGCGCGGGTGATGGCCCAATCGGACTGGCCGCGGTATGCCTGCTCCTTGGTTCGCGGGTGGATCGTCAGCGCCTTGGCCCCGGCCTCGATCATGCGCTGGGCAAAGGCGGGCTGCACGTTGCCGGTCACGCCCGCGCGCATTTTCACCGACACCGGCAGGCGCGTGGCCCTGCTCATGGCATAGACGATCTCCGCCGCCTCGTCGGGATACTCCAGCAGCGAGGAGCCGCAGCGGTTGCCGTAGATCTTCTGCGCCGGGCAGCCCATGTTGAGGTCCACGCCGTCGAACCCGTAGTCCTCGATGCGCCGTGCCGCCTCGGCCAGCCGCACCGGGTCGCTGCCCATCAACTGGCAGATGATCGGGTGCTCAAACGGCTCGTAGTGGAGCATGATCGCCGTGGTCTTGTTGTGGTGGTGCAGGAACGCCTCGGCGCTGACCATCTCGGTGAACAGCACGTCGGCCCCCATCCGCTTGCAGATCTGGCGGAAGGGGCTATCGGTGACGCCGGCCATGGGCGAGAGGGCCAGGAACCCGCGCGGCAGGCGGTCCCAGGCGAAAGGTGCATCGGTCATAGCCCAATTGTACCAGAAAACGCGGGCCTATCTCAACCGGGCTGGCGCGCGGCAGATAAAGCCGAGATCGTTTACAATAGGGTAAGGCTGCGCACAGGTGCGCGGCCTGGTATACGAGACGATGCAAGGAGGAACGACGATGGCAAACAAGCAGACCGACCCCGTGCCGCAGTCCCCAGAGGTGCAACCGGCGGATGTGCGCGAAGAGCTTGATCAGACGCAGGTGAGCCACGAAGGCCGCCCGGAAGCGACCCGCGGGGGCAAGCCATCCACCCACATGGGCGCCACCGAAGACGCGGTCACCCCGGTGGTGCCGCCGATGCGCGGACCGGGCAACCTGGTCGGTCCGTCGGCCCCCGGCGACAGCCACGACCCGCCCACCAAGGACCAACTGATCGACCCGGTCGACGAGATCACCCCCGGCTGAGCCCGCCGCCCCGGCGCTGAGGATGCGCGGAAAGCCCTTTGGGTGTATAATAATGGATGCAAGTAATGTAAGGTGTGCCCAGTGGGCCGCACGACTCCCTGGGTTTTCTACGAGGAGGTAGACTGCATGGTAAGCACGCCAGACGTGCAAACTAGACCCCAACCGGCATCCGCGCCGGAGCGGCCCGAGGTCGTCAACGACTTCTCGATCGTCGCCGCCACGGTGAACGGGTCGGGGAGCCAGACGGCGAATTCGACGTTGATCCGCGCGCTCTTCAAAATGGGCATCCCGGTTAACGGTAAGAATCTGTTCCCGTCGAATATCTCGGGCCTGCCGACCTGGTACACCATCCGGGTCAGCAAGGATGGGTATATTGCACGCCGTGAAGTGACTGAGGTGTTGGTGGCTTTTAACCCGCAGACGGCCGATGCCGACCTGGCGTCTCTGCCGGTGGGTGGCGTCTGCATCTATCCTGAGGATCTGACCTTTGCCAACCGGCGCGCGGATGTGACTTATTATCCGCTCCCGGTGAAGGAGATGGTCAAGAATTCGGGCGCGGACGCCAAGTTGCGCGACTATGTGGCGAACATGGTCTATGTGGGCGCGCTGGCCGAGCTGCTGCATATCGAGTTTGACGAGATCAAGAGCGCGCTGTCGTACCACTTCAAGGGCAAGACCAAGGCCGTGGATCTGAACTACGGGGTGGTCAGCGCGGCAGCCGAATATGTGCGGGCCAACTTGCCCAAGCAAGATCCCTATCGCGTCGCGCGCATGAACGCTACAGCGGGCAAGGTGCTGATCGACGGCAACTCGGCGGCGGCGCTGGGCGCCGTCTTCGGCGGCGTCAGCTTCGGCGCCTGGTACCCGATCACCCCCTCGACCAGCGTGTTCGATGCGCTGACCGATTACCTGAACGAGTTCCGCCGCGACCCCGAGACGGGCGAGGCCACCTTCGCCATTGTGCAGGCCGAAGATGAACTGGCCGCCATCGGCATGGTGCTGGGCGCCGGCTGGGCCGGGGCGCGCGCCATGACGGCCACCAGCGGCCCCGGCATTTCGCTGATGACCGAGTTCGCCGGCATGGGCTTCTTCGCCGAGATCCCCGGCGTCATCTGGGACATCATGCGCATGGGGCCGAGCACCGGCCTGCCGACCCGCGTGTCACAGGGCGATGTGCTGCCGGTCTACTACCTGGGCCACGGCGATACGCGCCAGGTGGTCTTGCTGCCCGGCTCGGTGGCCGAGTGCTTCGAGTTCGGCTATGAGGCCTTCGACCTGGCCGAGCGTTTGCAGACGCCGGTCTTCGTGCTGAGTGACCTCGACATCGGCATGAACCTCTGGATGACCGATCCCTTCGAGTATCCCGAGACGCCGCTGGATCGCGGTAAGGTGCTCACCGCCGAGGATATCAAGGCCGCCGGGGAGTTCGCCCGCTATCGCGACGTGGACGGCGACGGCATCCCCTACCGGACGCTGCCGGGCAACACCCACCCGCTGTCGGCCTACTTTACCCGCGGGACCGGCCACAACGAGCGCGCCATCTATAGCGAGCGCCCGGACGACTGGCTGAACAACCTGACCCGCCTGTTCAAGAAGCACGACACGGCGCGCACCATGGTGCCCAAGCCGGTCGTGGACCGCCGCGAGGGCGCCAAGATCGGCATTGTGGCCTATGGCTCCACCGATTCGGCTATCTGCGAGGCCCGTGATCGCCTGCGCGCCGCCGGGGTCGAGACCAGCTACCTGCGCCTGCGCGCCCTCCCGCTCGAAGAGACCTTGCGCGAGTTCGTCGAACAGCACGAAGTGATCTACGTCGTGGAACTCAACTTCGACGGCCAGATGCGCCAATTGATCCAGCTTTATCTGCCGGAGCGTGCCACCTCCATCCGCAGCGTCGCCCATTGTGACGGGCTGCCGCTGACAGCCCGGTTCGTGGCGGAAGCCATCATGGGGAAGGAGACCAATCCCAATGGTCACAACGGCTAATCGCCCCGCGGGCCAACCGGCCGGTGCGAAGGTCAACCGGATCGGCCTGGAGCGGGCGGACTACAAGGGCAATCCGTCTACCCTGTGCCAGGGCTGCGGTCACGACTCGATCTCCAGCCAGATCATGGCGGTTGCTTATGAGTTGTCGCTTCCG
>CBJNAR010000432.1:0-4467 GCA_966434075.1 uncultured bacterium | reverse complement strand
TGAACTCGGCCGTTTGATCATGGTGGGCGGCGCGTGGCGCCAGGACCTCGTCAGCGAACTGGCGGGCCGTTTCCCGGATGAATTGCTGTTCTTCGGTGAGTTGAAACTCCATTGTTTCCTCAGCTCCTTCTGCATGGCGATAGCGGGGGGATGGGGCTATCGCTGCCGTCTTGTGTGCTGCGTGGTGTGGTGCCTGCGCCGGATGGGTGGCGTGCTTCTGGACCGTGTGATTCGCGGTCTGTTCAACGCCTCCATTATACCATACGGCTGTGTGGCTCCTGCCGTGTGGTATAATGGGCCGATTTACGGCTTTACACGCGCGACAGGCACACAGGGTTTTTAATGTTGGATATTTTCGCGGCGGGGATCGTCGCGCTCGTCTTCCTCAGTTTGCTGGGCTACGCGCTCACCGGATGCTTACTGCCGCCCGCGCTCGGCGGCCTGCGCTGGGCGACCTTGCCCTGGACCGGCTACGCGGCGTTCGTCGTGCTGGCCCAGTTCGCCACGCAGGCCGGGCTGAACATGGCGCAGACGGCGCTGATCGCCCTGATTCTGGCGCTGGCGGCCACCGGCCTCTATTTGTGGCGCGGCGGCGCCTGGCCGCGCGAGATAGCCGCCGCGCACAGCCGTCTGGGCGGGGTCGTCGCCGGGCTGACCGCGCTGGTGTTTCTGCTGGGCGTGCTGCCGCTGCTGTTCTACGGCTATCACACCATCATCGGCGAGAACTGGGACGGTGAGATCTATCTGGCGCTGGGCGAGTACCTGCGCACCTACGCGCAACCCGCGCTGGGGCAGGCGCCGCCCAATCCGCTGCTGCACATCCTGCTCGTGCCCCCGTACAGCGGGCGGACGCACGGCTTCAGCTACTTTCAGGCGGCGGTGGGCGCTCTGACTGGGCTGCCTAGCCTGGTCACGCTGGCGCCGGTGCTGGCCTTGCTGCGCGCCCTGGCCGTGCCCGCGAGCTATTTCTTTTTCCGGGCCGGGTGGGGCTGGACCCCGCGCCCGGCCCTGGTCGCAGCAGCGGCCCTCGGCTTGAACCCGTTCTTGCTCTGGATTACCTATAACACCTTCGGCATGCAGGTGCCCAGCCTGGGGCTGCTGCCGCTCTCCGCGGGCGCGGCGCTGCTGGCGCTGCGCGCCCCGGCGCAGGCGGAGCGGGGCGCGACCGCCCGGCTGGTGGCCTATGCGGCCCTGGTCACGGCGGCGCTCTCCGTGACCTATCACCCGGCGCTCACGGCGTGGGTCGCCATCGCCGGGGCGGGCGGGCTGGCGGTGCTGCTGGGCAGCGGACGACGCTGGGGCCGGGTGCTGGGCGCCGGGCTGGCGCTGGGTCTGGGCACGGTCGCGCTCAGCGCGGTGGCCCAGTGGTTGAGCCTGGGCGGCTTCCTGGCCCAGTATGCCGAGCAGACGGCGGGGCTGGGCCTGACCAGTTTCACCGCGCCGACCGACAGCCTGGGGCTCTCGCTGTCGTTTCGCAGCCTGCTGGCCGCGGGGCCGGGCCAGCCGCTGCTCGCCCGCGCCGTGCAGGCATATGGCCTGCTCATCCTGGTCGCGGGTCTCATCTGCGTGGCGCTGGGCGCGCTCTGGCTCTGGGGCCTCGTGCGCGAGCGGCCATCCGGCGCCCTGGTGCAGGCCGCGACAGCGGGCGGGGGCCTCGTCTACATGCTGCTGTTCCTGCGCCCGCTCGACTATGACTACGGCTGGTTCAAGGCGCAGTCGTTCGTGGCCTTTGTACTCGTGGGCGCGGTGGTGGGCGGGCTGACCTACCTGGGGCGGCGGCTCCTGCCGGGGCGCGGGCTGGCCCGCGATCGGGAACTGGACACGCTAAAGACCAACCAGTACGGCGCGATAAATCGCGCAGCTACACCCTATCGGGTCCAGGCGGCGGTACGATGGTGGCGGGGCGTGGCCCTGGCTGGGGCCTTGCCCGCGCTGGCCTTGTTGACTACGCTGGGCTTGCTGCTGTGGCAATACCACTGGCCGCTGCGCTACAGCGCGGAGATGATGGACGCGCGCCAGGTGTACGATTATGTGCGGCCCGGCGATAGCGCCCTGGTCAGCAACAGCCGCCTGATGCCGGGGCGGCTGTTCAACGGCGTGCTGGCCTATTTCCTGCGCGACAGCCGCATCTACGGCACGTTCCGCACGGCCAACGCCGCCTGGGACGAGGTGCGGCCCACGGGCGTCTATACCTGGGCGGTGGTGCCCGCGCACGAGCCGCCGCAGCTTTACGGCTATCGCCCGGCCAACCGCGTCTGGGGGAACGCGCTGCTGAGCCTCTACCGGGCGCCGGGCGACCTGCTCTACACCCAATCCTGGGAGCGCAAGGGCGACTATCCGCGCAGCACCGAGGGCGCCCCGCTCACCTGGCAGGTGGGCGTGGACGCGGTGCAGCCCGGTGCGGCGGCCGTGCCCGCCGGGGCCGGCAGCAGCGAGTCGCGCCATCTCGACCTGGGCCTGGCGGTGTTCGCGCCGCAAACGCTGGGCCTGGCGGTGCAGCCCGCGACGGGCGCGCCGCTCTCGTATACCGTGCAACTGGCGCCAGGCTTGCAGGACCTGGCCTTCGACCTGCCCGCGCCCGCGACGCTGACCTTGCACCCGGCGACGGATGCCGGGTTGCTGGCCGTGCGCTGGGCCACGCTGCATGAGTCGCTGCCCGGCGGCGCGCCCCAGCCGCCCGTCGCCGCCCCGCCCATCACCGACGTGCTGATGTTGCGCATCACCGGGCAGGCCCAGGGCGACACCGTGGAGACGACCATCGGGCGGGTCGATACCCATGCGCCTGACAGGCAGGCCGACCGGGTGGTGCTCGACATTTACCGCAGCGGGGGCGCGGGGGGCGAGGCCGACCATTTCGGCTACTGGTCCTTCGCCCTGACCGGCGACACGGCGACGTTCCGCGTGCCGCTGGGCGGGGGATCGCCGCAAGCCGGGCCGGGCGCGCAACCCTTGCCCGACGCCAGCCGCCGCGGCCCCGCGCAGACCGGCCGCTTCACCGCCTCGCTCACGTTTTACCATGGCGCGACTGTGCTCGACACCGTGACCGACATCTACACCTTCGAGGCGCGGCCCGATTCCGGTGGCGCGCTTGCCATCGACAACATCGCCGTGCGCGCCCTGCCGCTGCTGTTCTATTAGCCGGGCGGATGCCTGCGCCGTTCAGGGTTGGGCTGCGCGGCGGCCCTCGGTGAACATCAGCGCGGCGGCAAGGATCCAGCAAGGAACCGCGACCGCATACCAGGTGTTGATGTAGAACAGCAGCATGGCGCCCAGGCCCAGCAGCCCATCGACCACCATGACTATCCCGGCCACGCCGGGCCGGGTCCGGGCTAGCGCCACGCCGCCGGTCGCGGTGATTGCCAGGATCAACGCGGCCCAGCCGAACACGGCGCGATCTTGGTAATCCGGTTGGTTGCCGACCGTCATAAGCGCCTGGATAGCCGATGCGACCCCGATCACGCCACCCAGGATGGCGATGAGCAAACTAACGCGCATTGGTGGTCCTCTCCCCAATAAACTAGCTGCGGGTATCCTGCTCAGGCAGGGTACCCGCAGCCATTATACAGGGTAGGGCAAGCCGCCGGGTCAGGGCGCGCCGGCGAAATCGAAGCCCAGCGCGTAGAGGTCGCTCCCGCGGTGGTTGGGGCCGCTGTCGATGGTGAAGGCGACTACGTTGCCCCGCGCCAGCGCCCAGGCTTGCGTCATCTGGAACACATCGCGCACCGGGGTGGTGACCTGCCCGCTGTCCAGGTTATAGGCTTTGATCGACCAGTACGGCGGCGTGCCCGCCGCGCCAAACGGACCTTCGGTCCAGACCACGGTGCGATCCTTGACCAGCGGGTGCAGTGCCGGGCCGGTGGTCAGCGCGCGGCTGATGCGGCTGCTGATGCTGTAGATATAGGTGCGCAGATCGGGGTTGGGCGGCATGAAGCCCCAGGTGACGGTATCGCCCGAGACGGAGTAGCCGCTGAACGTGCCCTCGCCGGTGGCGATGACGGTATTGGCCTGGCTGCCGTCGCGCTTCAGCAGGTGCAGCGTGGATGTCGGTGGGATCACCGGGCCGTTATATTGCTCCTCGCTCCAGAGCAACACGCCGTCCGCGGCCACGGGCAGCCGGCCGGTGGAGCTGATCAGCGCCTCGGTGCCGGTGCGCAGATCATGCGAGTAGAGACCGATGTGGCCGGTGGTGGCGTCCTGGTAGTAGAGCACACCATTGTCCACGGCCACCCCGCCGAACTCGTGACGGACGGCATCCGTGATGATCGTCGACTCGGTGTGGGTTTGCAGGTTGTAGCTGTGGATCGATTGGTTGCCCTGAGCCGTGCTCTCCAGCCAGATCAGTGTCATGCCGTCGGTGGCGATCAGGGGTATGTCGGTCACGATGTTCTTGATAAGGGAGATTTGCCGCTGCTCCACGTCGCCCGCGTACAGGGCCAGATGCGGCGGGCCGGGCGGTTGCGGGGTCGC
>CBJNAR010000431.1:0-4469 GCA_966434075.1 uncultured bacterium | reverse complement strand
GGATGGGGTCTGGCGCCGCAATGGCGAGGCGTGCGACGATCCGGCCGCTGATTGCGTATATGGATCGTGAAGGCACCGGCCCACCGGCCGGCGCCGGCTGAGAGTAGCGGCGAAAATACCGCTGAGGACAAACCGATTTGCCGACAACGCCAACCGCCCGAAAATGGCCCGTGAGGTAGCTTGCAATCGATCCGCGGCTATGTTATAATAAGCAAGTCCACACGACCTGGGGAGATGCCAGAGTGGTCGAATGGGGCCGCCTGCTAAGCGGTTAAGCGGTGTTTAAAACTGCTTCTAGGGTTCGAATCCCTATCTCCCCGCCAACCCCTGTACCTGGGACCTGTCGCTGAACGTTGCCGGGCTGAACCGGCCGTTTCCCTCCCTTGTTTATCCTACGGCCGTAGCAGCAGGTATATCACGAGTAGGACATGCGTGACGCGGAGTCGACAGGGGGCCAGTGCTCAGCTAATGAGCCGGGCGCGCCACTAGTCTTGGCACATATCTTGCGCTGTACCGATAGCGCCGCCGGTGTAAACCGTGCGGCAACTCCTGGACGATCTTCCATGCGTACAAGCGGCCCTCGCGTCGCACAGCACTCCTATGTTATGCGCCGTTAGCCGGGAGTCCTGTGCATCATGTCGAGGCGCGGTCCTGCTTGCAGCGCCGAATGATGGCCCAACCAAACTGAGTACCCACCTGTAGAGTTGATCCCTTGTTGCTCGAACGCTTGCGTATGACCGAATTATTGCGCGGGTATGGATCACGCATGATCACAAAGGAGTGAGCATCGTATGGCGGAGGAAATTACCCGGAATCTCGGTATGGAACTGGTCCGCGCCACCGAGGCCGCGGCCATGGCCTCGGCCCGCTGGATGGGCCGCGGCGACAAGAACGCGGCCGATCAGGCGGCCGTGAACGCCATGCGCTACGCGCTGGGCAATGTCGATATGCACGGCGTGGTCGTCATCGGCGAAGGCGAAAAGGACGAGGCGCCGATGCTGTTCATCGGCGAGGAGATCGGCAACGGGCACGCGCCGGAGGTCGATATCGCCGTCGATCCCATCGACGGGACGCGGCTGACGGCGCTCGGCTTGCCCGGCGCCATCGCGGTCGTGGCGGCGGCCCCGCGCGGCACGCTCTACGGCGCGCCTCCCGGTATCTTTTATATGGAGAAAATCGCGGTCGGCCCCGAAGCGGTGGGGGCCATCGACATCACAAAACCCATCGTGGAGAACGTACGCAGCGTGGCCGGCCTTAAAGGCTGTGACCCGAGCGACATCACGGTGGTGATCCTGGACCGCCCGCGGCATGACTATATCGTCAAAGCCGTGCGGGAGGTGGGCGCGCGCATCAAGCTCATCGGCGACGGCGATGTGGCAGGTGCTATCGCGGCGGCCAGCCCCAACACCGGCGTCGATATGCTCATCGGCATCGGCGGCGCGCCGGAGGCCGTCATTGCCGCCACGGCCATCCGCTGCATCGGCGGCGAAATGCAGTGCCGGCTCTATCCGCGCAACGAACGCGAACGCTGGCTGGTCGAGGGCGCCGGAGTCGACATCAGCCAGGTCTTGACCCTGGCCGACCTGGTCGCGTCCGACGATGTCTACTTCGCCGCGACCGGTATCACCGATGGGGATTTGCTCAACGGCGTGCATTATTACAGCAACGGCGCCACCACCCATTCCATCATCATGCGCGGCAAAACCGGCACCATCCGCCGGATGGAAGCCCGCCATCGCCTGAAGAAATTAGCCCTTGTTTCCCGACTGGCCTACACTGCGTCGGTAGAACCCCAATCTATACCTTCATAAAGAGGACCACCATGAACCTGGCAGAGTTAGAAAGTAAAACAATCGACGAATTACAAGACCTGGCGAAGGAGCTCGATATTTCGGGCTATAGCCGGCTGAAAAAGCAAGAGCTGGCCTTCCGTATCCTTCAGGCCCAGACCGAGCAGCAGGGCAATATCTTTGCCGCGGGCGTGCTTGAGATCATGGATGAGGGCTTCGGATTCTTGCGCCAGGACGGGCGCTATCTGCCGGGACATGAGGACATCTATGTCAGCCAGTCGCAGATCCGGCGCTTCGCGTTGCGGACCGGCGACCGGGTGTCCGGCCAGGTGCGCCCGCCGAAAGAGAATGAGAAGTACTACAGCATGTTGCGCGTCGAGGCAGTGAACGGCCTCGACCCCGAAGTGGCCCGCCGCCGCCCCTACTTCGACGCGCTGACCCCGATCTTCCCCAAGCGCCTGCTCAACCTGGAGACGATCCCCAACGCGCTCGATACCCGGCTGCTCAACCTGGTGTCGCCCATCGGGCGCGGCCAGCGCGGCCTGATTGTGTCGCCGCCCAAGGCGGGCAAGACGATGCTGCTGAAGGCCATTGCCAACGGCATCTCGACCAACTACGGCGAGGACGTGCATCTGATGGTCGCCCTCATCGGCGAGCGCCCGGAAGAAGTCACCGACATGAAGCGAACCGTCCGCGGCGAGGTGATCGCCTCGACGTTCGACGAGCCGGTGGAAGATCATACCAAGGTGGCTGAGATGACCCTGGAGCGCGCCAAGCGCCTGGTGGAGTCGGGCCGCGACGTGGTGATCCTGCTCGATAGTATCACCCGCCTGGCCCGCGCCTACAATCTCCAGGTGCCGCCCAGCGGGCGCACGCTCTCCGGCGGCATGGACCCCGTCGCCCTCTACCCGCCCAAGCGCTTCTTCGGCGCCGCGCGCAACCTGGAGGAAGGCGGCAGCCTGACCATCATCGCCACCTGCCTGGTGGACACAGGCAGCCGCATGGACGACGTGATCTACGAGGAGTTCAAGGGAACCGGCAACATGGAGTTGCACCTCGACCGCAAGCTGGCCGAGCGGCGCATCTTCCCGTCCATCGACGTGCAGCGGTCGGGCACGCGCCGCGAGGAACTGCTGCTCGATCAGCAGACCCTCAAGCAGGTCTGGACGATGCGGCGCATGGTTTCCGTGCTGGGCGGCACCGAGGGCATCGAGTTGCTGCTGGCCCGCCTGGCGAAGACCCAGGACAACGCCGAGTTCCTCGCTACGCTGACCAAAGACGTCGTCTAACCCGCCGGCACCCGGCGCTCCGGAGTCGGGGCGCACCCGCCGCTGCGCGTGTTCTCGCGCGCAGCCGGCGCGCCGCGAGCGCCCACGTCGCGCCTGCGCGGTTCGCCCACCCTGGCCGCCGGGTCCCCACCACCAATCCCATAAGAGGCCGCATGGACATCGACTTACGTCTCGCCCAGATCAGCGACATCCATATGAGCCGCAACCCGCACGACGGCATGGTCCTGCTGGCCCAGGCCGGGCGCCTGCTGGCCCAGGCGATCCGCCAGATCAACGCCTTGCCGGGGCTCGACTGCGTCCTGGTTACGGGCGACCTGGTCGATAACGGCGCGCCGGACGAACTGGACGACGTGCTGGCCCAACTGACGAATCTGCGCGTGCCCTGGTACGCTATCCCCGGCAACCATGACGCCGCCTTCCCGCCCGACTCGGATCGGGTCAACCGGCGGCGCTTCTACGAGCACGTGGCCGCCGCTGCGCCCGCCGGCACGGATGCCTATGACGGGGCTGCCGAGCGCGGGAGTTGGACCATCCTGCTCAAACCCGGCGTGCGCCTGATCGCGCTCGACTCCAACATCCCCGGCGACTGGTCGGGAGAGATCGATGCGCCGCAACTGGCGTGGCTGGAAACGACGCTCGACGCGGCCACCGAACCGCTGGTCGTGCTCATGGTCCATCACCCGCTGCACAAAGTCTTCGGCGGGTGGGAGCGCCCCGAATTCGCCGGCCAGGACTGGAACAAGTTCTTCTGCAACAACGGCGCCGAGGTGCGCGCGCTGCTCGACCGCTATCCGCAGGTGCGACTGGTGCTGACGGGCCACGACCATGTGAGCCGCGTCGATCAGTTCAAGGGCCGCCTGCACCTGGCCGCGCCCGCGCTGAGCAGCTATCCCCTCGCCTTCCGCACGGTCCACGTGCACGGCATTGACCGCGGCTGGACCTTCACCTGGCAGACCTACACCCCGGCGGACGACGCCCTGCGGGCCGAGGGGCTGGCGAAGCTGGAAACCGGCACGCTGGCCCTGGCCTTCGCGCCCGCCGACCCGCACCGCTTCGCCGTGCTCTCCGAGGGCCAGGCGAGCGACCAGCAAGGCCGCCTGCAAGTCCGCCCCCGCCCCGTGCGCAATGCCCGCTGACGACCCTGCCGGAGCCGGAGCGGCTCAACACTTCCGTCACGAGTAGAAACAAAGCTGGGTGAAAATCGTTCGTTGAAGCCTGAGTTCTCGCCATTCAATCCCGTATAATGCCATTCGAGAATTTTTGTCCTCTTTTTCTCAAAATTGCGCGTCTTATACTGAGAGGACATTGAATCACGATGCACGCGGCAGTGACACTTGCGGCGCCTTATGAGGGCTCATCCTGGGATCAGGTGCTCGATCACATCATTGAA
>CBJNAR010000430.1:0-4477 GCA_966434075.1 uncultured bacterium | reverse complement strand
TGACGACAGGCAGCGGATCGTACTCGACCTCGATCAGGTCGATGGCATCTTCCACGTCGTAGCGGTCGTCGACCACGAGGGCGGCGACGGGTTCGCCGACATAGTGGACCTCGTCGGTCGCCATGGCCCAGTGGTCGGGGGCCTTGAGGTCAGGCGGGATGGTCCAGGTGATGGGCAGGGGCGCCTTTTGCTTGGCGCGGATGTCCCGCCCGGTGAGGACGGCTTTGACGCCGGGATGCTGCTTCGCGGCGTCCACGTTGATACTCTTGATACGAGCGTGGGCGTAGGGGCTGCGCACGATGCCCACATAGAGCAGGCCGGGCAGCTTGATGTCGTCCACGTAATTGCCGGCGCCGGTGATCAGCTTGGGGTCTTCATGCCGCTGCACACTGGCGCCCACCATATTGCCGATTGCCATGGGGGGCCTCCTACGATACCGGGGCCACCGCGCCGGAGGCGGCGGTGCGCGATGCGGGCTGCTCGACCTGTTCGCCGGCCGCTTGCTGCACGGCCTTGACGATGTTGTGATACCCGGTGCAGCGGCAGACGTTGCCTTCCAGGCCGTGGCGGATCTCTTCCTCGCTGGGGTGCGGGTTCTGGCGGAGCAGATAGGTGGCCGCCATGATCATGCCGGGGGTGCAGTAGCCGCATTGTAAGCCGTGCTGCTCGGTGAAGGCTTCTTGCATGGCCGAGAGTTGGCCGTCCTGGGCCAGGCCCTCAATGGTGGTGATGTTGTGCATGTCGGCCTGGACCGCGAACATGGTGCAGGACTTCACGGCTTCGTCGTCCAGCAATACGGTGCAGGCCCCGCATTGGGTCGTGTCGCAGCCGACATGCGTGCCGGTCAGGCCGAGGGTTTCCCGCAGATAGTGGACCAGCAGCAGGCGGGGTTCGACTTCGCTTTCGTAGGCGGTGCCGTTTACGTTCACCCGAATGGTCTGTTTCACTGTGCCCCTCCTCTTTGAGTGCGAGTTGTGGGTTTGCCGGTTCGAGTGTGGCAGGCTTGGGTACGCGCGCGGCGGCAAGGGACGCTTCGACTTCCGCCGCGGCTGCCTCGTCGGTGTGGCGCGCAGGGTATGGCTACGCGGGGTGCAATTCCTCCTCTCTACGTGGCGTCGCCCTGGCGGACGAGCTCCTTTTCCAGGGCTTTGAAAAACTGCCCGGCGATCAGTTGCGCGCCGGCTTTAATCAGGCGCTGGCCGACCCCGGCGATCTTGCCGCCTACCTGCGCATCGCCGGTGTAGGTGAGCACGGTCTGGCTGTTGCCGTCCCCGCCCGGCGCCAGATGGAAATCGCCGCGCCCGTCCACGAATCCCGCCGCGCCCTTGGCCCCGACCTTGAGGGTGTAGGAGTCGGGCGGTTGCTCGTTCTCCAGGCGCACGGTGCCGGTGTAGGTGCCCTTGATGGCGGCGATGCCGATGCTGAGGGTGACGCTGTAGCTGCCGTCGGGCTGCAACTCGAACTTCTGGCAGCCGGGCAGGGTCCGGCGCAGCGTCTCGGGGTCGGTCAGCACGCGCCAGACGATGGGTTGCGGCGCGGGAAAGGTGTGGGTACCGGTTAACTCCATAGGACTCCTCGGCTGTTGCGGTCGGGCGAGGTCGTTGGGGGATGGGGATCGTTCTGCGCCTATCATAGCACAGCCCGCCGGGGCGCGCAACCGGGGGCGGCGCCCGGCCCGTGAACGGGCGGGCAACGGTTACGAAGCCCGCCTGCGCGGGCTGGCCCGGCGGAGATCAGGGGGACGGCGGAGTGGGTTCGCGCGGCGGCAGGGCGGACACGCCGGTCCGCTCCTACGACGGGAAAGCGGTATTGACTTACGGTGAGAATCGTGTACCTTGAATACCAGGGACCTGAAGAAAACACATCGCAGGAGGATGCAATATGAGCGTGCAGGTCAGCATCTCGGCGAAGGTGCCGGAGGAACTCAGGAGACAGGTAGACCGTCTTGCCGCTGCTACGCACCGCAATCGCTCGTGGGTCGTGGCCGCAGCGCTACGGGCCTATCTGGCGCGGGAACTGGAGTTTGTCGAGGCGGTGGAAGCAGGCATCCAGCAGCGGGAAGCAGGTGAGGTTATACCTCATACCGACGTGGTGGCCTATGTCCGCGACCGGCGGGCGACGGAGACTGAGTAATCCAATGAGGACGACCCCAGCCTTAAACAGTAGCGCCGATCAGACCGGACGGCGGGCCGGTTTGAAACCGGCCCCTACATCGCGCGGGCGGAGGGCCGGTTCCACCCATGGGCGGGGGGTGGCGGCGCGATAACCGCCGCCACCCTCGGTGTAGCCTAGCCCGTGAGCGTGACGGTGCCGGCGTCGCCGTCGACCGTAATCTGTTCGCCGCTGTGCAGGCGCTCGGTAGCCGTGCTCGTGCCCAGCACCGCCGGGATGTGGTACTCGCGGGCGACAATCGAGCCGTGACTGAGCGGGCCGCCGATGTCGGTGACGACGCCCGCGGCCAGGGCGAAGAGCGGCGTCCAGGCGGGCGTGGTGATGCGCGCGACCAGGATGTCGCCCTGGCGCATCTGCGTGAACTCCTCCGGGCCGTGGATGACCCGTGCCGGGCCGCGGACCTGACCGGGGCTGACGGCGATCCCCTTCAGCGTGGTGCCCGCCGCCTCGTTGCTGCGCGCGGGCAGCATGCTGGTGAAATCCACACCCAGGAAGCGGGCGCCGCCCTTGAGCGGCAACGCCAGCGGCGGTGTCTGGGCGCGCCGCCGTGCCCAGGTGGCGCGACGCTCGGCCACGACGGGCTGATAATCCGTCGTGGGTTGCCCGGCGTCCAGGGCGGCGACGGCCGCCTGGAGGTCGGCCAGCGTGAGCCAGAACACGTCGTCCGGGGCGGCGAGGCTGTGCCGGGCGACGAGGCGACTGCCGAGTTCGCGCAACATGCGCCGCAGCACCGGCCAGCCCAGGCCCGCGTCGGCGATGGCGTTCTCGCGCAGCGGGGCGAAGCGCTGGGCTGTGCGCAGCAGGCGCCGCGCGACATTGGCTGAGAGGCCGGCTCGCCCGCGATGGATGCCGCGCATCGCCGCCTCGCGTGCCGCCTGGGCCGTGGCCTGGCGCTTGTGGGGATCGGGCGCCTGACCGCTCAGGAAGAACTTGAGGGTTTCCAGCACCGGCGCCGGATCGTCGGCGAGCAAAGGCTTGGCAAAGTCGAGGTCGTAGATGGCGTGCCCGAAGCGGGCCAGGTGCTCACCCAGGCGGCGGCGGAACTCCGGCCACGCCGGGTCGGGCACCGCTGCGGCGGCCGCATCGTCCTGGTAGGCGGCGGCGAACTGCTCGCTCGACATGCCGGCCAGCGTGGCGGCCAGGCCCGGTTGTTCGCGCACCCATTGGGCCAGGTCGTAGAGCGATTTTTCGGCCCGGATCGGCGCGCTGTCGAAGCCGAGCATGAACGTCAGCGCCGCCGGATCGTCGTCGCGCTTGAAGAACCGGTCATAGACACTGGAGAAGAGTGTTTCGGTCATATAGGCGTCGGGCAGGATGCCGCTCTGGATGCTCATGTAGTACTGGGCGGCGCGGGCGGTGATCACCTGCGCGCCTTGCAGCAGCGTGGTCGCCGGGGTAGCGGCCAGGTCGGCGCCTTCCCAGCGGCTGACGATCTCGGCATAGCGGGCGTGCGCCGCCTGCCAGCGGGTCTCGGCGGTGCGCAACAGGCGCGGGGCGCCGCCCATGAAGCGCACCATACCGAGGGCCGTCGCCGCCGCCTGGACCGGCGTCAGCGTGAGATCATAGTAGCCGTAGCCGTTGACGGTAGTCAACATGTCGTTGGTCAGCAGGGCGCCGAGGCCCAGCTTCCTGCCGAATGCGCTCATGGCCCGGTTAAAGGCGGCCATCCCAAGCGTGGCAAACAGCGGGGACAGCGGGTCGGGCAGCAGTTCCAGCAGGCTGGAACGCATGTAGCGGCCCTTGGGGTGGGGCAGTTCCCATTCCGCGGCGCGGGCGGCGGGCACGGCGCCCGGTTCGGGCAGCGCGGTAATCGGGCGGGCCTGCACGACGAAGACCTGGCCGTCGTCGCGCGCCCATTCGATGTCCATGGGCCGGCCATACAGGGCCTCGATGCGCGTGCCGAGCCGGGCCAGGTCGCCCGCCTGAGCCGTGGTGAGCACGGGCTGTTGTCGGCGATCCGGCGGGACGGGCGCTTCTTCCGTGCCGGTCGGGGTGCGCACGGTCATCACGTCTTTCTCGTTGATCTGCTGCTCGATCACGCTGCCGTCGGCCTTGTTCACCACGACGGTATCGGGCGTCACCTGCCCGCCGACGATGGCTTCGCCCAGGCCCCAGGCCGCGTTGATCATCACCTGGTCGCGGGCGCCGGTCACGGGGTTGGCGGTGAAGAGGATGCCCGCGGCGTCGGCGGGCACCAGTTCCTGGACGACTACGGCCAGGCTGACATCCTGCGGCGCGATGCCGTGGCGCGCGCGGTAGCCGATGGCGCGCGCCGTCCAGAGCGACGCCCAGCAGCGCTGGACGG
>CBJNAR010000429.1:0-4483 GCA_966434075.1 uncultured bacterium | reverse complement strand
GGCCGCCCTGTACGCCGACCCCGCGCTCGACCGCCCGCTGCGGCGCATCAATACCTATGCCTACGTGGGCAGCGTGTCGGCTACCGCGCCGGAGACGCAGGCGGCGCGCATGGCGGGCAGCCCGGCGCGCATCACGGCTGTGCTTGACCGGCTGGACGACCTCTGGACGCACCGCTGGCGGCCTGAACTGGAGCATCACCTGGCCGTCTGGGATGGGTTTGACCTGGCGCGCGCCGCGCTGCCCGCGTTGCTGGCCTACCTGGACGAGAGCCTGCGCCGGGGGGCGCGCCTGTGGGAGCTATACTTCCTGCTCGATGTGCCCGCCCGGCTGGCGCTCGCCGCGTTCGCGCGGGCCTATGCCGCGCTGGGCGGGCCGCCGGATCCGCTCACCGCGCAACGGCTGTCAGCGGGCGGCGACGATAAAATGGCGGAGACGGACCGGGCCCTGGCCGATCTGGGCCGGGAGGCGCGCGCCACGCCGCCGGTGGCGGACATCCTGCTGGCCGATGGGCCGGATGTCTGCGCGCGGGTCGACGCCCTGCCCGCCGGGCGTACCTTTCTGGGGTCGCTCGGCGCGTTCCTCTACGTCTACGGGCGGCGCAGCCCCGGCTGGGACTGGGGCTACCCCGCCTGGCTGGAGGACCCGGCGCCCGTGCTGGCCGCGCTGCGCGCCGATCTGGCGGCGCCCGCCCGCGATTGTGCCGCCGAGCAGGTCGCCGCCCGCGAGCGCGCGCTGGCCGAGGCGCGCGAGCGGGCACGGCGCGCGCCGGCTGCCGTGGCGGCGGAGTTCGCGTGCGCCTTGCCGTTGGCCTGCGCCGCGCGCCGCATCCGCGAGGACGCCCGCTTCTATGTCGTCCTGAGCGGCATGTACCGCGTGCGCCGGGTGATCCTGGAATGCGGGCGGTTGCTCCAGGCGGCGGGCCTGCTCGGCGCCGCAGGCGATGTCTTCGCCCTGACACTGGACGAACTCCGCGCCACGGCCCAGGCGCGCCCGCCCGCCGACCTGCGCGTGCTGGCCGCGCTCCGCCAGGCCGAGATGGCGCACTGGGCCACCGAGACGCCGCGTCCGACCGTGCCCGGCGCGGATTAGCCCGCCGTGTCGCAGGCCGCCAACATCGCGCCTGCTTCTGGAGCATGCTATACTGGGCGGCGGGTAGGCGTGGCGGAGGAAGCACCTGAGCGAAGGGGATGGGGGACACAATGGAGGCACAGCACCAGCGCGCGATTGACCGCGTGACCGCGCATTTCCGCGACGACCCGCGCTTTCCGGCGATGCTGATCGGCGGGTCGGTGGCCAAGGGGCGGGCACGGCCCGACTCCGATGTCGATATTATGCTGGTGGCGACGGACGAGGAGTACGCCCGTCGCCACGCCGCCGGGGATACGCTCTACTTTACGCGCGAGTTTACCGACTACCCGGAAGGCTATGTGGACGGCAAGATCCTCAGCCTGGGGTTTTTGCGCGAGGCGGCGGACCGGGGCAGCGAGCCGACCCGCGCCGCGTTTGTGGGCGCATTTGTCGCCTACTCGCGGCTGCCGGAGGTGGCCGATCTGCTGGCGCGCATCCCGGTGTACCCCGAACACGAGCAGGCGGCCAAGATCACCGGGTTCTATACGCAGATGGTGGTGAACCACTGGTACATCGGCGAAGCCGAGCGCCACGGCAATCGCTACCTGCTGACCCACGCGGCGGCGGATCTGGTGCTGTTCGGCGGCCGGCTGATCCTGGCCCACAACAAGATCCTCTATCCCTTCCACAAGTGGTTCATGTACGAACTCGCGCACGCGCCGGAGCAGCCCGCGGACCTGGTCGCGCAGGCGGACAGGGTGTTGCGCGACCCCACGAAGGATACGGCCCGGCGGTTCTACGAGTCCGTCACCGGCTTCCGCGACTGGGGTATGAGTGAGCAGGATGGCTTCCGGCATTGGACCGAGGATTATGAGTGGGCCTGGCGGACGGCGCGCCCGCCCCTGGCCGACTGGTAAGCCCGGCCCGGCGCGCTGGCACGCGACTTGCCCGCGGTACCTCTAGCGAACCAACGCCTGCCCGGCCCGCCGCGTGGGGCCAGGGCATCGTGCAAGGAGGCCCCGATGGCGGAAAAGGACAAGCAAGACCAGACGCCGGAGTACGAAAAGAGCCACAAGCCCGGCGGCACCGAGACGCTGGAGGCCGGAAGCGGCCAGAGCGGCCAGACGCCCACGCAGCCCGGTCAGGGCACGGCGGGCGGCAGCGGCGGCCAGGGCGGCGGTAGCCAGGGCGGCGGCGGCCAGGGCAACCTCAAAGGCGGCTGATTTTCTTCACCGCGAAGGCGCGAAGGACGCCAAGATTATTGATATTAATCGTGTTCTTCGCGTCTTCGCGGTGAACTTATGCCCGGTTCGCCATGCGTGCGGCGTCCTGCTGCTGCAGGGCAGCCAGGACTTCGTGCTTTTTCACCTTCAGGGTGTGCGTGCGCGGGAAGTCGGGGTCGGGCCAGACGGTGACGCCGCGGATGCGCTGGTGCGGCGCGAGGTGCTCGTTGGCTCGGCGGATGATCACATCGGGCACGGGCGCTTCGGGGTCGAGCAGCAGCACGGCATGAACCTGCGGCCCCTGCGCCGACGGCAGCCCCACCACCGCGGCGTCCTTCACGCCGGGGATCGCGCGCAGGATCTCCTCGATGTCCTGCGGGTAGACGTTCTGCCCGCTGCCGAGCACGATCAGGTCTTTCTTGCGCCCGTGCAGGTGGAGATAGCCCTGGGCGTCGAACCGGCCCAGGTCGCCCGTCTTGTACCAGCCGTCCTCGGTAAAGGCGGCGCGGGTGGCATCCTCGTTCCGCCAGTAGCCCGCGAACACGTTCGGCCCCTTCACCAGCACCTCGCCGTCGTCGGCGATCTTGACCTGCACGCCCGGCACCGGCTTGCCCACCGCCTCGCGGTTGTAGTTCTTCAGGGTGACGATGCTGATGGCTGGGGAGGTCTCGGTCGTGCCGTAGCCCTGGAGGACGGGGATGCCGATCAACTCCCACTTGCGGATGAGCTCCGGGGCCAGGGGCGCGCCGCCCGACATCAGGAACTCCATGTGCCCGCCCAGCCGGTTGTAGATCTCGCGGAACAGCAGGCGTCGCAGGCGCACAGGCAGGAAGCGGGCGATCTTCTGGCCGCGCTCCCAGGTGGCCGTCTTGCCCTGTTTGGCGATCTCGCGCTCGATCGACGCCATGATCAACTGCAGCGCCTGGGGCACCAGCAGCGTGGTGGTGACGCCCTGTTCCTGGAAGGCGCGCAGCAGCGTGGCCGGCTGGAAGTTGCCCAGGTAATAGATGCTCGCGCCCCGCTTGAGCGGCACGAGCAGGCCGATGGTTTGCTCCAGCGAGTGGCT
This sequence comes from uncultured bacterium, assembly GCA_966434075.1. Taxonomy (GTDB): domain Bacteria; phylum Chloroflexota; class Chloroflexia; order QHBQ01; family JAICKM01; genus JAICKM01. The sequence continues at coordinate 1,125 of CBJNAR010000429.1, read as the reverse complement.
CAACGGGAGGATGGACAGCACCTTATATTGCGGGTAGTTGGGCACCAGTTGGTCGATGGCCGCGACGTTGGACATGATGTTGGCATGGGTGAGGATCACGCCCTTGGGATTGCCGGTGGTGCCGGACGTGAACATCAATTCCAGGATGTCGCCGGGCTGGACGGCGCTCAGGTCCGCCGTGGGAGTGCCCTCGGTGAGCGCGGCCAGGTCGTCCATCAGCGCGACGGGCGCGGGGAACTGCCACTGGCCGCGCGTCGCCGGCGCCAGCAGCGCGATCTTGGGATCGGTCTGGCCGACCACGCGCTCGACGAAGTCGGGGCTGCTGCGCATGTCGATGGGCACGGCGACGGCGCCCAGGCGCGCGACCCCGAAAAAGGCCGCCACCCACGCGGGCGCGCTCGGCGCCCAGAGGACGACCTGATCGCCTTTGCTTACACCGCGGGCTTCGAGCCAGGCCGCAACGCGGTTGGCCTGCTCCCAGAGCCGGTTGTAGCTCCAGGTCTCCAACGTGGCGCCGGGCTGGTACAACAGGGCCGGGCGCTCGCCGTAGCGCGCCGCCAGCCCTTGTAGAAACGTCCCTAGAGTCTCCATGGCTTTCACACCTCAAACGGGTCCTCCCGGCGCCTGCGCCTGCCCCGGCCCGCATTATTCTCCTCGCCGATCATTAACTGTCCCTGGTTCTATCATACTACCGCAACGCGGAGGCCACCTCGGTAGAATTGTGTATTTTTTTCGCAAAGCCCGTCGTGTGTCCCTCGGTAGGTTTGCGGACAGCCGGCCGGTTGGAAACCGGCCCCTACACCGCGGCGTCGGCGGGGCGCGCTACGACTCCAACAAGTCGCCGGCGATGCGCCAGATCAGTTCGGGCACGACGCCGAAGGAGTAGGGCATGTTGACGCGCTCGGTGCGCTGGTGGTAGTCGCGGCCCCACGGCCCGACGTTGATCGCCGGGAGATCGAGGGCCTGCGCCGCCGCGTAGTCGAAGCGGATACGCGACCCCCAGGCGGGCGTGTTGGCGGCCAGCACGGCGAGGTCGGCGGACGCCTCGGTGCCGCCGAGGAAGCTCATGTCGGAGATCCCGGGGAAGAAGGGCCGGGAGCGGATGCCCACGCCGGTGTCGCGGGT
>CBJNAR010000428.1:0-4484 GCA_966434075.1 uncultured bacterium | reverse complement strand
GAATCTCCGTCTCGTGTCCAAACGACGAGACTCTTCGCTCCGCTCAGAGTGACAATTCACATCCGTCATTCTGAGCGTAGCGAAGAATCTCCGTCTCGTGTCCAAACGACGAGACTCTTCGCTCCGCTCAGAGTGACAACGGCGGGGCGCCGGTCAGTGCCAGGCCAGCGGGATGTCGTCGCCGCCGGTGAGTGGCTGCGCGTCGCCGCCGTCCACCGGGCGGATGAGGATGCGCGAGGGCGCGCCCTGGCCGGCCCGGTTGGCATAGGCCAGGAACGTGTCGTCGGGACTCCACACGGGCGCGGTGTTCAGGTTCGCGCTGTCCAGCACATTCAGGTGCGTGCCGTCCGCGTCGGCGATGCCCAGGTGCCCATCGACGATCAGAGCGATGCGGTCGCCGGCGTTCGACCAGTGAGGCGCCGTGACCGCGCCGGGCAGCGGCGCGAGAGCCTGGACATCGCTGCCGTCGGCGGCCATGGTAAAGAGTTGCGCCTTATCTTCTTCCGGGTCGCTCGTGGCCGGGGCGCCGCTGAACAGGATGCGCGTGCCGTCGGGCGCCCAGTCCAGGTACTGGGCATAGTAGTCGTTCAGCCGGAGCGCATTGTTGCCCAGGGCGTCCATGGTCCAGGGATGGGTTTGCTGGCCGATACCGCGGGCGAAGGCCAGTAAGGTACCGTCGGGGTTGAAGGCAGGCGCATCACCCCGGCCAATGTTCAGCAGGTTGTTCGTCGTCAGATCGAACACGTAGAGGCTGCCGCCCGCCCCGTAGACGATCTGCCGCCCGTCGGGCGACCAGGCCGCGGTATAGATGTTGCCGCGGGCGTCGGGCAGGGTTTGCTCGGTGCCCGACTCCAGGTCGCGGATGCGCAGTTCCGCCGTATCCGAGCCCCCCGGCCCGCGGTGGGCGTAGAGCAACCGGCCGTGCCGGCCCGTATCCGCCGTATCGACAACCGGGATGGCGATTTGCACCGGGACGTTGTAGGCCGAGAGGAACACGCGCTCGGTCGTCTCGTAGTGGGGTTCTTGCGCGTACAGCTTGTAGGCGCGCACGCGATAGTCGGTCACGCCGAGCCAGACCTCGCCCTGGGCCACCTGCCAGGGCCGGGCCTCCAGCGGCAGGTTATCCAGCGGCAGCGTGAAGGTCAGGTGGATGGTCGGATCGGGGTCCGTAGCCGGGTCGCGCCCGGCCTCGACCACGTCTTGCGCGCGGGCCATGAGCTGCCAGGAAAGCTGGTGCGCGCGCTCTGCCACGCCGCCGGTCACGCTGGTCCACGCGCCCGCATCCACCGCCACGTAGTACACGCTGCCGGTCAGCACTGCGGTGGTGGTGATGTTGTCGACCACGTTCACCCAGCGCAGGCCGCCCGGCGCCGCGTAATCGCCCTCGCGCTCAGATTGGAGCTTGCGCCCCTCGTCAAACGTCTGCACGGTGGCCGTGTAATGGTAGCTGTGCACCGCGGCCATGGCGCCGAGGGCTTGCAGGATCAGCGGGTTGCGCGTGGTGGGGGTGGGCAAGGCGGACGGAGCCGGGGTCGATGTGGACGGGGTCACGCGTTCCGGGGCTGCGGAGGCCGTGGGCCCGGTGACGGCAACCTCGGTGGCCGTCGGCAGAGGCGCCGTTGCCGTGGGCCGGGCCGGCGGGGGCGTGACGGGCGCCTGGGCCACCGGCGAGGGTGTGGAGTCGGGAGAACCGAAGCAGGCGGTGGTAAGCAGCAACAGCGCGGCGGCGAGGCCACGCCCGATCAGGGTGCCCAATGCGGGCTTAGACATGCGTGCAATCTCCACAATACGAAAGGCAACAGCACCGTCGCCAGGGCCCCCGGCAGCACGAAGCCCCGACTCCAGTTGAGCAGGCCAAACATCAGCAGGCTCATGGCATATAACAGCGGCGGCAGAGCAGCATAACGCAAGGGCCGGGCGGGCGCCGGGCGCAACAACGCTTGCAAGACGGCGCCGAGGATGAGCGAGGCCCCAAACCAGGTGGCGAAATTGGCCCAGGGCACCCCGTAATACGGCGCGCCGGACGCGGTCCACGTCCAGTACCCCTGCACGCGGGTGGCGATGGTCTCCAGCACGGCGTCTTGCAGCGTGGTGAGCGCGGCCCCCAGCACTACCGGCAGCGCGCCCGCCGCCAACCGCGCCGGCAGCGCCTCCCGCGCCGTGAAGAACGCGGCGCCCACCGTGGCGATCCAGGCAAACGGGATCGCCGCCGGCACCGGGCCGAGCATGGCGCCTAACGCCGGGCTATAGTGATAGGCCCCGAACGGCACGCCGGTGGTGGCGCCAAGCGCTTCGAGTCCCCAGGCGGCCCCCGCAATGACGAGCGCCGCGCCCAACCCGCGCGCCGCGCCGTAGTTCAGGCCGCACCAGGCCGCCATCGCCAGCCCCTGCGCCACCAACAGGCACCCGCCGACCCACCCGGCCTCCGGCGGCAGCCAGCCGAACAGCAACAGGCCGATGCCGAAAGGATAGACGAAGCCGTAGACGCCCAGCGGCGTGAGCACCGCCAGCCGCCAGGGCCAGCCCGGCGCCAATCGCTGCACCACCATCGTCGCGCTACTATACCAGAAGCGCCCGCGCGCGGCAACAAAAAGGGTGTGCCGTTAAGGCACACCCTCGTTGTTCGTATATCTTTCCCATACCCCGGTCTGCCGCCCGCGGCACCAGGAACCGGGATCGGGTCAGGGGACGCGGTTTAGTGGCCGCCGCAGCCGCAGGCGCGGGCCGAGCCGGCATCTTCACCAGTGTCGAACGAGTGGCCGCACCCGCAGGAGCGCACCGCGTTCGGGTTGAAGATGCGGAAACCGCCGCCCATCAGGCTGTCCTCGAAGTCGATCTGCGCGCCCTTCAGGTAGTGCGCGCTGTTCTCGTCGACGACCAGGCGCATCCCGCCCTGGGTGAACAGCATGTCGTCTTCGCTGAACTCGTCCTCGAAGGCCATGCCATAGGACATACCCGAGCAGCCGCCCGGATAGACGAAGACGCGCAGCGCCAGCTCAGGATTGTCCTGCTGGGCCAGCAACGTCTGAAGCTGCTCGACGGCCACGGGGCTCATCTCGATGAGCGTTGGCTCGGCCTCGGTCAGGATGTCGGTGGGATTCGTAGTCTTGATATCGGTCGCCATGATTGGTATCTCCTATTGGTGCGTACACAGAGCGCAAAAGTCTCTAGCCCAAATCATACTAAATCAGGCGGACGATGTCAACTGCCCGGCGCGCCGCCCGCTTTCACCTACCCTATTATCTAGCAATTACCAGGCCCGCGCCGTAAGCCGGCTAACGTATTGGGAGCCCGATTATAGAAACGTAGCCAGGCGTGATCCGGATCGCCGGAAAAACAGACCGCCGGACTGCGGCGCCCCGCCCGACTCCGGCTCAACGGGCGGGCGCGGTCAGCGCCGCGCGGGCGGCCAGAACGCGCGCCCGCGCCGCTTCCGGCGTGGCGGCCAGCGCGGTCAGGTGGCCCATTTTGCGGCCAGGGCGGGTGGCGTGTTTGCCGTACAGATGCAGCTTCACGTCGGGGAAGGCGCAGGACGCCGCCCAATCCGGCTCACCTGCGGTCCAGAGGTCGCCCAGCAGGTTCGCCATGGCCGCCGGGCGCAGGAGATCCGGCGCGCCCAGGGGCAGGCCGCACACCGCGCGGAGGTGCTGCTCGAACTGGCTGGTCACGCAGGCGTCGATAGTCAGGTGGCCCGAATTGTGCGGGCGCGGCGCCAACTCGTTGATCAGCAGGCGCCCGTCGCGCGTCTCGAAGAACTCGACGCAGAGCACCCCGACCACGTCCAGCGCCTCCAGCACGGCCTGGGCGATCTCGCGCGCCGAGAGGGCTTGCGCCGGGTCGCCGGGCGCGGGCGCCACCGATACGTCGAGGATGTGGTGGTGATGCGTGTTCTCGATCAGGCCGTAGTCCACGACGGCGCCGTCCAGCCCGCGCGCGGCGACCACCGAGACCTCGCGGGCAAAGTCCACAAACGTCTCGAGGATCGCCTCCTGCCCATCCAGCGTGGCCAGCGCGGATGGCGCCGCATCGGGCGTGCGGATCAGCACCTGGCCCTTGCCGTCGTAGCCGAAGCCCGCCGTTTTCAGCACCGCCGGGCAGCCCAGTTCGGCCAGAGCGGCGGTCAGATCGGCCAGGGAGCGCACGGGCCGGAAGGGCGTGACCGGCAGCCCGGCGCCCGCCAGGAACGTCTTTTCCCGCAGCCGGTGCTGGGTGGTGTGCAGCACGGCCCCGGCGGGGCGCACGGGCGCATACTCGGCGGCAGCGGCGGCGGTGGCCGCGGGGACGTTCTCGAACTCGAAGGTCACGACCTGCACGGCGCGGGCAAACGCGCGCACGGCGTCCAGGTCGTCGTAGGGGGCGACGATCTCGCGGGCGGCTACCTGGCCGGTCGGCGTGTCGCGCTCGGGCGAGAAGGTATGCACCCGATAGCCCATGCGCGCGGCGGCCAGCGCCAGCATCCGCCCCAACTGGCCGCTGCCCAGCAC
>CBJNAR010000427.1:0-4494 GCA_966434075.1 uncultured bacterium | reverse complement strand
CGCATCTGCTATAATAGCCGCATGATCGTGTTGCATCCTGGTGGGCGAGCAACCTCTCCCCCGGCCCCTCCCCGCCGCGGGGAGGGGAGTTGCTTTCGCTCACGTTGGCGATCCCCCCTTCCCGCGGCGGGAAGGGGGGCAGGGGGGTTAGGTTGGTCGCCGACCCCGATGCCACCCGGTGGGCGAGCAACCTCTCCCCCGGCCCCTCCCCGCCGCGGGAAGGGGAGTCGCTTTCCCGCGCATGGCCGATCCCCCCTTCCCGCGGCGGGAAGGGGGGCTGGGGGGTTAGGTTGGTCGCCTACCCGGATGCCACCCCGCGCGCGCAACAACTGATGCGCCGGCTCACGCCCTGGCTGCAACTGCTCCACTTCGGCCCCAGCGTGTTCACGACGCTGGCCTTCGGCGTCTATATCGTGCTGGTGGCGCGGGACCGGCCCCCTGTCGGGCCGCTGCTGCTGCTCCTGGCGGCCCAACTCGCCACGCAGTTCGCCATCTCGCTCTGGAACGATTACTGGGACCTGCCGGAGGACCGCATCGCCAAGCCCGACAAGCCGATCCCGGCGGGCGTGATCAGCGCCGCGCGGGTGCGGGGGCTTGGCTGGATCGCCGTGGTGGCCGCCGTCGCCCTGGCCGCGCCGCTGGGGCCGCTGGTAGTGGCGTGTACCGTTGTGGGCCTGGGCGCCGGGCTGTCGTATGACGTGCGCCTCAAGCGCACGCGCTGGAGTCCCCTACCCTTCGCGCTGGGCTTCGGCGTGCTGCCGCTGTGGGCGGCGGCGGGCGTGGGCCGGACCTGGGACGCGACCGTCTGGACCGCCGCCGCGCTCACCGCCTGGCTGGTAGTCGCGCTGCACCTGGCCGACACCCTGCCCGACCTGGACGCCGACCGCGCCGCCGGGCTGCGCGGCTTGGCCCACATCCTGGGCCGCCGGGCGACGCTGGCCGTCTGCTGGGCCGCGCTGGGCAGCGGGCTGGCCGCCGCTGTCGCGCTCGGCGCGCTGATGCACGCCGACAGCGCGATCCTGGCCGGGACGGTGGTCGCCGGCGGCGGGCTATTGCTGGCCGCCATCCTGCTTTACCGGCAGCGGGGCGTGCCCGCGCTACGGCCCATGGCCGGGATGATCGAGGCCGCCGCCCTGCTGACGGCGCTGGGCTGGCTGGCCGCGGCCAGCTTCTGAAGGGGGCGTAGTGCGGCTGCTATAAACCTATGGGGAATGCACACGCTAACGACCAACGAGTACGGCGCGATAAATCGCGCAACTACACACAACAGGTTATTTGACCCCGCGCCAGCATACAGGAGCATGCGATGACACAGGCGGATGATACGGGGCGCATCGTCGTCGCCGGGCTGCTGTCGGGCGGCGCCTTCCTGGCCGAGCAGATCGTGGACCAGGCCATCTGGCCCGAGGGTTACAGCGATATGAAGCTGCTGGGTATGGCCGTGACACGGCGCAGCCCGCACTACTGGTTCGTAGGCGTGCCCTGGCACCTGCTCAACTCGATCGCCTTCGCCTTCGTCTACGCGCGGGTGGTGGGGCCGCGCCTGCCCGGTCCCGGCTGGCTGCGCGGCCTGCTCATGGGCCTGATCGAGAACAACGTGCTCTGGTTCACCTTGCTGTCGGTGGGCAACCGGCTGCACCCCGCGGTGCGCGACGGTAGCATGCCGCCGATCCGCCGGCTCGGCGTCGATTGGCTGGTGGGCAACCTGCGCCACATCGCGCTGGGGCTGGTGCTGGGCGCGCTCTGCCCGGTGCGCGGGCGGGAGTAACGGCGCGGCAGGCCGGTTTGAAACCGGCCCCTGCACCGCGATCAGTGCGCGGACCGGTTTGAAACCAGCCCCTACAACGTCATCAGGCTGACGAGCCGGTTTGAAACCGGCCCCTACAACGCAGAATGGAGGCAAAGGTAACAGCGGGGCGCGGGCCGGTTTTGAAACCGGCCCCTACACCGCAAGCGGGACGGGGGTCGATGCGAAACCGGCCTCTACACCCTAACGACGCAGCGGGCCGGTTTGAAACCGGCCCCTACAGCGCAAGAGGTGGACATAGGAAAAGGCAGCGCGGTTTTCGCCGCGCTGCCTCTGTGTTACTGGTGGAACGGGGCTTACTCGGCCTCGCCGTCGCCGTTGTTGCTGTGGCCGTTGCCGGCTTTGCCCTTGGGGACCGTGAGCACCGCCGTCGGGCCGCCCAGCGCCTCGTCGAGGCGCCGCGCGCCGTTGCCGTCGCCGCCGTGCTTGTCCGCCGGGTCGCCGTCAGCGGGGATACGCGCCAGGCTGGCGACGCCGTCGTTGTCGCGCATGCTCATGACCGAGACGCCCTGGGCCGGGCGGCGCAACTCGCTGACCGCCACCGCGAACATGCGGATCACCAGGCCCTTGTTGCTGATGACCACCAGGTCGTCGTCGGGGTGAACCACGCGGGCCACCGCGACCAGGCCGCTGCGGTCGGTGAGGGCGATGGCCCGCACGCCGCCGCCGGCACGGCCCTGGATCGGGAACTCGCCCAGCGGGGTGCGCTTGCCCACGCCCTTGTCGGTCACGACCAGCAGGTGGCACTCGGGCACCACCACGTCGAAGCCGACCACATAGTCCTTCGGATCGAGGCGGATGGCGTTGACGCCGGTCGCGTCGCGGCCCATCGGGCGCACGTCCGACTCCTTGAAGCGGATGCCCTGGCCGTGGCGGGTCACCATGATCAGCGTGCCGTCGCCGTGGGTCAGGCGCGCCCCGGCCAGTTCGTCGCCGTCTTCGAGGCTGAGCGCGATGATGCCGCTCGACAGCACCCGGCTGTAGGCCTCCAGCGGCGTCCGCTTGATCTTGCCCTGCTTGGTCGCCATCACCAGGTACTTGGCGGCGTTAAAGTCGGGCACGGAGACCAGCGCCGTCACCAATTCGTTCGGCTGCAGGTTGATCAGGTTGACCAGCGGCAGCCCCTTGGCCTGGCGGCCCGCGTCGGGCACCTCGTGGGCGCGCAGGGTGAAGATGCGGCCCTTGTTGGTCAGGAACAGCAGGTTGTCGAGCGTGTTGCAGGTGATCATGTGCTGCACGGCGTCCATCTCGCGGGTGACGATGCCCGTCACGCCGCGCCCGCCGCGGTTCTGGCGCTTGTAGGTGTCGTGCGGCAGCCGCTTGATGTAGCCCTTGTCGGTCAGCGTGACCAGCACGCGGATCTCGGGGATCAGGTCGTCCTCGTTGAACTCGCCGCTCGCATCGCCCAGGATGCGGGTGCGGCGCACGTCGCCGTACTTCTCCTTGAGCGTCGCCAGATCCTGCTTGATCAGGATGTAGATCTTGGCCGGGTGGGCCAGCAGATCCTCCAGGTAGTTGATCTGCTTGATCACTTCGGCCAGTTCGTCCTCGACCTTCTTGCGCTCCATGGCCGCCAGGCGGGCCAGGCGCATATCGAGGATGGCGTTGGCCTGTACCTCGGTCAGCTTGAACTGGCCGCGCAGGTTGTTGCGCGCCGATTCGACGGTGCGGCTGTTGCGGATCGTGGTGATCACTTCGTCGAGGTTGTCGAGTGCGATCTTGAGTCCTTCGAGGATATGGGCGCGCTCACGGGCCTTGCGCAGCTCATACTGGCTGCGGCGCGTGATTACCGTGTGGCGCCACTCGACATGGTGCTGCAACATGCGCTTGAGGGTCAGCACGCGCGGCTCTTTGCCCTCGACCAGGGCCAGCATGTTGGCGCCGAAGGTGCTCTGCATGCTCGTGTACTTGAAGAGCATGTTCAGCACCTTCTTGGGCTGGGCCTCGCGCTTGAGCTCGATCACCAGGCGCATACCCGAGCGGTCCGACTCGTCGCGGACCAGCGAAGCGCCGTCCAGCTTGTCGGCGTTGATCAGCTCGGCGATCTTCTCGGCCAGGCTGGCCTTGTTCACCTGGTAGGGCAGTTCGGTGACGACGATGTTGAAGCGATTGCCGCGGCCTTCCTCGATGTACGCCTTGGCGCGCATGATGATCTTGCCGCGGCCCGTACTATACGCCGACTGGATGCCCTCGCGGCCGATGATCAGGCCGCCGGTGGGGAAGTCGGGGCCGGGCACCACTTCCATCAACTCCTCAACGGTGATGTCGGGGTTGTCGATGAGCATGGTGGCCGCGTCGCAGATCTCGTTGAGGTTGTGCGGCGGGATGTTGGTCGCCATGCCGACGGCGATGCCGGCGCTGCCGTTCAGCAGCAGGTTGGGCAGGCGGGCGGGGAGGACTGCCGGCTCCTTGAGCGAGCCGTCAAAGTTCTCGGTCCAGTCGATGGTGTCCTTCTCCAGGTCCACCAGCATTTCCTCGGCGATGTGGGTGAGCCGGGCCTCGGTGTAGCGCATGGCCGCCGGGCTGTCGCCGTCCACGCTGCCGAAGTTGCCCTGGCCGTCTACCAGGCGGTAGCGCAGGCTGAAATCCTGGGCCATACGCACCATGGTGTCGTACACCGCCGTGTCGCCGTGCGGGTGATACTTGCCCAGCACCTCGCCGACGATACGGGCGCTCTTCTTATACGG
>CBJNAR010000426.1:0-4500 GCA_966434075.1 uncultured bacterium | reverse complement strand
GGACACGCGCCCATCCGGTGAAGGGGTTGTGCCTACCTTACTATAACTGGCGGATATTAAGGATGGCTTTAAGCGGGTCCCGAGCGGGTTACAGAACGGCAATATTTGCCCGGCGCGGCGACCGGGCGCCGGGTCAGTCGACCGGGGTGCGTTCCGGGCGGACCAGTTGCAGCAGCAGGGCGCTGAGCACGATCAGCGTGCCGGCGAAGATGAAGGCCCAGCGGTAGGCGTCGCTCAGCCCGATGGGCATGGTCAGCGCGGCGACCAGGGTGCCGGCCAGCAGCGACCCCACCGGCTGCACCAGCGACCAGACGCTCGATCCCAGGCCGATGAACTCGGCCACGCGCCGCCGGGGGATCAGGTCGGTGAGCAGCGGATTGAGCGAGGAAGTGCCCGCGTTGCCCAGCCCGCAGGCCGCGAGGGCCAGCGTCGCCTGGGGGACGGTGGCGCTCTGCGAGCCGATCAGCGCCCCAAGGCCGTAGATCAGCAGGCCGAGCGTCAGCACGCGCTTCTTGCCGATGCGGTCGGCCAGATAGCCGGCGGGCACGGCGAACAGGGCGTTGCTGAGGACGAAGGCCAGCGGCAGGTAGAAGATCTGCGCGCCGCCGGCCTGCAACGCGTGCTTGGCGAACAGGGTGACAAACGGGGTGGCGCCGCCCGATCCAATCCAGAAAAAGGTGACGGCCAGGACATATTTGGCTGCCTCGGGATATTCCAGCAGGCCGCGGATGTAGGCGGCGGGCCCCTGGCGCGGGCCACGGGCCACGGGCGGGCCGGCGGGCAGCGGCGGCTCGCGCACTGTGAAGAAGGTGATACCGAACGAGACGACCAGGATGCTGATGGTGAACAGGAAGACCAGCCCCTCGTATTGCGCCCAGAAGAACGAGGAAAGCAGGGTGATCGTGATCGCAGCGAGGGCACTCGTCAGGCCCAGCAGGCCGCCCACGCGCCCGCGCAGCGCTGTCGGGAACAGGTCGGCCATCAGCGCCAGGTAGGGATCGGCGGCCACGGCGAGGAAAAACGAGCCGATGGTCATCAGCGCCAGCATGATCCAGAACGGCGGATGGATCGCCAGTGTCAGCAGCGAGATCGCCATGAGCGGCACGCCGACCAGGAAGAACGGGCGCCGCCGCCCCAGCGGGGTGCGGGTGCGATCGCTCAGCCGCCCGACCACCGGCTGCACCAGCGCGCCGACGAACGACCGCTCGTTGGCGAGCAACCCGATCCAGGCCGGGGCGATGCCGTAGCTCTCCAGGTAGAGCGGCAGGCCGGTATTGAACAGGGTGTAGACCGAGGCCGACCCGAGATTGGCGATGCTGTAACGCACGGCCAGCCCCTTGTCGAAGGCGAGGCCCGCCGCCGGGATCGCGGGCGCGTTCGGCGGGGCTGGAGCCGGGGCGGGTGAGTCGATGCGCTCGGGTGCCTGCATATGCTCTCTTTCTGAATCGGTCGCTGGTGGCGAGAGCTATATTAGCAGGTTCACCGCCCAACCGCAAGCCAATGCCGCCGGCACCCGGTCAGAGGCGCCGTCTGTTCACCGCGAAGGCGCGAAGGGCGCGGAGATTGTGGCTAAGCATACACAATCTGCGGGTCCTTCGCGCCTTCGCGGTGGATTACTGATAGGAGCATAGAGATCTTATAATTTCTGGTCTTCAGTAGGTGCAGAGCGGTTGGCGGACTATAAGATCTCCATACTCCCGTCAGTAGTCCACGCCTATGCGCTTAGCCGGCGGCGGCCAGTTCCGCCGGTTCGCGGGCGGCGGGCGGGAGGCCGGCGTCGAAGCAGTAGTAGAGCGTTTGATACGGTTCGCGGAAGGCGACCACATCGGCCAGCACAGCTTCGGGCGGCTGCTGCTCGACCAGCACGCGGGCGATGAAGTCGGCGATCTGCTCCATCTCGGCGGGCCCCATGCCCAGGCGGGTCAGTTCGATGGTGCCCATGCGCAGGCCGCTGGGCCGATCCCAGTCGGCGGGCTGGTCGCCGGGGATGAGGTTCTTGTTGGTGATGATATTAGCTTGCGCCAGCCGCTGGGCTACGGTCAGCCCGCCGCCGAACCGGCGCACGTCGGCGATGACCTGGTGGGTGCGGGTGTAACCCTTGTGCGCGCCCAGCACGGGGATGCCGCGCCGCTGCAGCGCTGCCCCCAGCGCCTGGGCGTTGCGGACAATGGCCGCCATGTAGACGGGGCCGAAGGCCAGCATCTCGGCGGCCGAGACGGCCAGCGCGGCGACGCGGTTCACCTGATGCGTCGCGGCCAGCACCGGGAAGATGGCATGGGTGATCGGCTCGGTCAGCCGGGCATCGTCCCAGACGATGACGCCGCTCTGCGGGCCGCTGAACGTCTTGCCCGCCGATCCGGTGATGACCGCCGCCCCCTCGCGCAGCGGGTCCTGGAACTGCCCGCCCGCGATCAGCCCCAGTTGGTGTGCGCCGTCGAAGAAGATAGTCCCGCCCCACTCGGCAACGACCTCGGCCATTTCGCGCAGGGGGAAGGGGAAGAGCGTCATCGAGGCGCCGAGCGCGACCAGTCGGGGCTGCACCAGCGGCGCGGCTTTGCGGAAGAGGTCCAGGTCCACTTCCAGTTCCACCGGGTCATAGGGAATATCGACGATCTTGAGGCCACGCACGCCCGCGGGGCCGTCTGGGCGGTTGCTGGAGTGGCCGCCGAACGGCTGCGGGATGCTCATGATCACGTCGCCCGGCTCGGTTAGCGCGGTGTAGACGGCCATGTTGCCGATCATGCTGGCGACGAGCCGGTGGTCGGCGTAGCGGGAGCGGAACACGCGCTTCAGCAACTCGACGCAGAGCGCCTCGATCTCGTCGATGTGCCGGGTGCCGGCAAACCAGCGGTTCACCGCACCGATATGGCCCTCTGCCGCACGCGTGCCCACCTCGGCAGCCAGCAGGCCGCGGACCGTGGGGCTGGTGGGCGCTTCCGGCGCGAGCAGGTTGAGGCAGCGCCGCCCGCGCCACTCCTCGTTGCGCGCCACCGCGCCCAGGACGGCCTCCTGCATCTCCGCCGGCGAGGCGCAGGCGTCCAGGACCGCGCGGGCCTCGGCCAGGATCGCGGGATCGTGGACTTCAAACGGGGCGTTGGGATCGTTCGGCGGTTGCATGGCATGTTCTCCTTGCTGTGCTAAGCGCCCGCAGCGGGTGGAGACTCCGGGCGTTCCAATGATTCCACGATCAATTGGCCGAGCGTCAGCCAGTTCTCCTCGACCAGCGTAGCGGCGTCGGCGGCGGCGCCCCGCGCACAGGCGGCCAGGATGGCGGCATGCTGCTCGACCGAGCGGCGGCCCGCCAGCGAGCCAAACTGCGCGAACTCCAGGCGCCGCACCTTGGGCATGAGCCGGGCGAGCGCCTGGGCGATCTCGCCGTTGCCTGCTGCCTGCAGCAGCACGCCGTGGAAGTCGTCGTCGGCGGCAATGGCCTCGGGCACAGCTCTGCTGTCGAGCGCGGCGGCGAGGCGGGCGTTGGCGGCCTCCATGGCGGCCCGCTCCGCCGAGCTAAGGCACGGCACGCCCAGGCGGGTGGCGAGCGCGTGCAGCGCGGCCACCACGGGAAAGGCTTCGCGGGCGGCCCGCGTGTCCAGCGGCGTGACGCGCGTCAGCGCGCCGGGCACCGTCTCGACCAGCCCTTCGTCTTCGAGCCGCTGCAAGGCCTCGCGTACGGGCGTGCGGCTGACGCCAAGCTGGGCGGCCAGATCCTGGTCGCGCACGCGCCCGCCCGGCGCGATCTCCCCGGCGATGATGGCCCGCTGCAGGATGTCGTAGACATGGTCGCGCAGCGGCAGGCGGCTGATTTTCTGAAGATTCCCGTTTTCCATGTATCCAATATATTGCATACGAAATGGTCTGTCAAGTCCTTTGTTGCTGTGTTGGTTTGCCGTAATGATTTTGATAGGCGGCAGGGCGGTTGCAGCCGGCCCCTGCAATGCGCGATTTTGCTGGCCGGTGGGCAGGAGGGTCAATGGTACAAAAGGTGCTGGCAGATAGCGGTACTGTTAGCTGAAAGGAGCAATAACATATGGCAAAGCCGTTACGGTTCGGGTTGGTCGGGTGTGGTGTGATCTCGGGGACGCACGCGGAGGCCATCGCCGGGTTGCCGGACGCCGAGCTGGTGGCCGTGGCCGATGCCAATCGGGCCCGTGCCGAGCAGTTGGCGATGAAGTATGGGGTGCCTATGTACACCGACTTGCAGGCAATGCTTGATGGGGAGCAATTGGACGCTGTCACTATTTGCACTGCGAGCGGGCTACATGGCGCCCACGCGTGCCAGGTGATGCGTAGCGGGCGCCACGTGCTGGTCGAGAAGCCGATGGATATCCGGCGTGAAGCCCTGGACGAGATGTTGCGCGTGCAGCAGGAGACGGGGGTGAAGCTGGCCGTGATCAGCCAGCACCGGTTCGATGCGGCCTCACAGCAGGTACACGATCTCATCGCGGCGGGCGCCTTCGGGCGGCTGGTACGCACGAGGGAGAGCGCGTAGCGCAGCACCTG
>CBJNAR010000425.1:0-4508 GCA_966434075.1 uncultured bacterium | reverse complement strand
CTGGGGCCGGGGGTGGCGCCGGAACGCTACACGTTGCAGCAGGCGGGCAGCGCGCTGGAGGAGATCACTAAGCTATGGCTGCTGCTGCGCCCGGCGATGAGCTACAACGCCGACCCGGTGCGCGACCTGGTGCGCGGGGTGTATAAGACGTTCGGCGCCGTGGCGGCGGGGCAACGGCTGCTGGGGCGGCCCGATCCGGCGCTGGTGCGGCCCGATTTCACCGTTTACCGCGACAGCGCCGCCGGGGCGCGCGCCGCCGGCACCGGGCGCGCCGACACGGCGGGGCGCTACCGCGAAGCCTACGCCGTGATCAAGGTCGCGCAACTCGACACGGCGCTGGACAGCGGCACGCCCGCCCCGGCGGGCGCCCTGCGCGCCGTGCTCGCCGCGGACGGCCCGGCCTGGGGCATCCTGACCGACGGCGCGCGCTGGCGCCTCTATGCGCGCGATGCCCCCGGTAATCGCTATTGGCTCATGTAGGGTTAGGGGTGATGGGGCTATTGGCACTGGTATTGCTCCCACTTTGGCTACGGGTCTGGATAACGGGAGGTGCTACCATGTTCCAATGGCCGATCACAGAGTTGTTGGATGAGCAAGCCTGTTACGACTACCTGTTGGGCGCGTTGTGGCCGGATGGCCTGTGCTGTCCGCGCGGCCACCGCCTGCCGCTCAAGCAAGCCCCCCATGACCGCCACCGTGCTCCCATTCTCGACTATCGCTGTCGGCAGTGTGGCGCCGTCTTCAACCTTTTCACGGGCACGCTGTTCGCCAAAACCCACTACTCCTGCCGGCTTATTGTCCTGCTCCTGCGCGGCATCGCGCAAGGCGTACCCACGAAGCACTTGGCCGCCGAACTGCATATTGACCGCGGCTGCTTGTTGGCCCGCCGCCATGCCATCCAAGCGCTGCTGGCGCAGCGCTTTCCCCCCCTGGGCGTTGGATGACGAGGTCACGGAGGGCGATGAGGTGTATATCAATGCCGGGCAGAAGGGCCAGCGCCATGCCGACCCGGCCTCACCACCCCGGCGGCGGGCCAATAAACGGCGGGGGCATGGCACCTGGGACAATGACCGACCCCCAGTGGGCGGAGTGGTGGGCCGCACCAGCGGGCAAATCCGCCTGCGAGTATTGGAGCATAGCAGCACCGCCGAGTTGCGCTCGCTGGGAGAAGCCGCCAGTGCAGCGGCCACCACCTTCAATAGTGATGAATGGCAAGGGTACAGTTGGGTGGCGTCGAGCGGGCGGGTGCATAAGACGGTGTGCCATGCGCCGGGCGTGCGGGAATGGGCGCGCGATGACGATGGCGATGGCGTGCGCGAAGTGCATGTCAACACCATCGAAGGCTTATGGGCGCGGTTGCGGACCTTTCTCCGTCCGTTCCAGGGCGTGAACAAGGAGTATTTGGGGCAGTACTTGGCCGTCTTTGGCTGGATGCATAACTGCAAACGAGTCACCTCAGACTTTGTACGCATGATGCTCATCCCCTTCACCCCTAATCCCACATGAGCCTATCCATTTTTGGGGCCAAACCCTGCCAAATCGGGCGCGGGGGGCGCCGGGTATTTCACCGCGAAGGAACGAAGGCATCGAAGGACGACGGAGTCTACCGCCGAGACGCCGAGAGCGCAGAGGACGTGTATAGGGTAGCAATCGGGATACAAAAGATCCCGGCTTTCATACCCGCCAGTGTCCACCGGGACACACCACACTCTGCGGTGCAACTGAGTCGATTGGCACCGCAAAATACCTCTAATGGCGCATTGCCAAAGCGGGCGCCTGTCGTCTATCATCCGACAGGACCACAGACGGGTCCGTTGCCAGTGGAGGCCAGAGACATGGAATTGAACCGCTACCGCCGCCTCCTGGGCGCCTACCTCAAGCCGCAGGGCGGGCGCGTGGGGCTGCTCGCCGCGCTGCTGCTGAGTACCCTCACCGTCGAACTGCTGAACCCGCTCATCCTGCGCGCGTTCATCGACCAGGCGCTGGGCGGCGCCGCGCTCGACTCGCTGCTGTGGATCGGCGTGTTCTTCATCGCCGTGGCGCTCGGCGGGCAGGGGCTGTCGGTGGCCGAGGCCTATGTCGCGCAGAACGTCGGCCTGACGGCCACCAACCGCCTGCGCGCCGACCTGACCCGCCACCTGCTGGCCCTCGATCCCGGCTTCCACAACGCCCACACCCCCGGCGAACTGATCGAGCGCGTGGATGGCGACGTGGCGACGTTGGGCAACTTCTTCTCGCGCTTCGCCGTGCAACTGCTCGGCAACGGCCTGCTGCTCATCGGCGTGCTGGCGCTGCTGTTCACCATCGACTGGCGGGTCGGCGGGGCCGTGGCCCTGTTCACCGTGCTGGCGGTGATCGCTATTAACGTCATCCGCAACATCGGCGTGCCCTACTGGACCGCCGTGCGCCAGAGCTATTCCGAGTTGTTCGGCTTCCTGGAGGAGCGGCTGGCGGGCACCGAGGATCTGCGGGCCAACGGAGCCACCGCCTACGCCATGCTGCGCTTGCACGAGCGGTCGCGCACGCTATTGCGCAAGCAGCAGGCGGCCAGCGTAGTCGGCGGGCTGACCGGCGACTCGACGCTGGTGTTGCTGACGATAGGGGCGGCCATTGCGCTGGGCATCGGCGGCGCGCTCTATGCGGCGGGCAGCATCACCATCGGCACCGTCTACCTCATCTTCGGCTACACCGAACTGCTGCGCCGCCCCATCCAGCAACTCACGCGCGAGATGCAAGATTTGCAGCAGGCCAGTGCGAGCATCACACGCATCCAGCACCTGCTCGATACCCCCGTCACCATCCCCGACGTGCCCGGCACGCCGCTGCCGCCGGGGCCGCTGGCCGTCGAGTTCGACGGCGTCACCTTCGCCTACGAGTCCGACGAGCCGGTGGTGCGCGACCTGTCGTTCGGGCTGGAGCCGGGCACCGTGCTGGGTGTGCTGGGGCGCACGGGCAGCGGCAAGACCACCCTCACCCGCCTGCTCTTCCGCCTCTACGACCCGGCCCAGGGCGGCATCCGCCTGGGCGGCGTGGACCTGCGCGCCGCGGGCCTGGGCGACCTGCGCACCCGCGTCGGTCTCGTCACCCAGGAGATTCACCTGTTCCACGCCTCGGTGCGCGACAACCTGACCTTCTTCGACCGCAGCATCCCCGACGCGCGCATCCTGGCCGTGCTGGACGACCTCGGCCTGGGCGAATGGGCGCGCAAACTGCCGCGCGGGCTGGACACCAAGCTGGCGCCCGGCGGCAGCGGCCTCTCGGCGGGGCAGGCGCAACTGGTCGCCTTCGCCCGCGTCTTCCTGAAAGATCCGGGCCTGGTGATCCTGGACGAGGCATCCTCGCGGCTCGACCCGGCCACCGAGCGCCAGGTGGAGCACGCCGTGGACCGCCTGCTGGCCGGGCGCACCGGCATCATCATCGCCCACCGCCTGGGCACGGTCCAGCGCGCGGACCGCATCCTGATCCTGGAGCGCGGGCGGCTGGTCGAGACCGGCCCGCGCGCCGCCCTGGCCGCCGACCCCGACTCGCAGTTCGCCCAACTGTTGCGGCGCGGGCTGGAAGAGGTGCTGGCGTGAAAGGCTGGTGGTACCTCTGGCGGCTGGCCCGCTACCGCTTCGGGCTCTACCTGCTCAGCGCGCTGCTCGCCAGCGTGCTGTCCTATGCCTTCCCGCTGGTGCCGGGGCTGGTGGTGCGCGCCTATCTGGACGAACTGAGCGCGGGCGCGCCCGCCGGGTGGAACCAGTGGAGCCTGCTGGCGCTGCTGGTCGGCGTCGCCCTGTCCCACATCCCCTTCGCGGTAATCGCCTTCGTCGTCGAGAACACCGTCAACCAGGTGGCCGCGGCGTTGCTGCGGCGCAACCTCTTCGCGCGCATCTTGCGCCATCCGGGGGCGCGCGCCCTGCCCGCGTCGGCGGGCGAGGCCATCAGCCGCTTCCGCGACGACGTGCAGGTGATCAGCCGCTTCCTGAGCTGGACGCTCGACCCGGTCGGCCAGGCCGCCGTGACCGGCTTCGCCCTGGTCGTGCTGATCCAGATCAACCCGGTGATCACGCTCACCGTCGTCGTGCCGCTGGTGGCCGTGATCACGGTCGTGAACCGGGCCAGCAAGCGCATCCAGCGCTACCGGCGGGCCAACCAGGAGTCCATCGGCGAGGTCACGGGGCTGCTGGGCGAGGTCTTCGGCGCGGTGCAGGCGGTCAAGACGGCGCACGCCGAGGCCGGGGTGGTGGACTACTTCGCCACGCTGAACGAGGCCCGGCGCAAGGCCACGCTCAACGATCTGCTGCTCACGCAGATCATCCAGTCGATTTCGACCAATGCGGCCAACCTGGGCACCGGCATCTTGCTGCTGCTGGCCGCCGAGTCGATGCGCAGCGGCAGCTTCTCGGTCGGCGATTTCGCGCTGTTCATCTCGTATCTCGGCTGGCTGACCAACGTGACCAGCATGTTCGGCAACTTCCTGACCCAGTACCGCCAGATGGGCGTCTCGCTGGACCGGCTGACGCCGG
>CBJNAR010000424.1:0-4532 GCA_966434075.1 uncultured bacterium | reverse complement strand
CCGTCGTCGCCGACGACGCCGCCGCGATCCATGGCGAAGAAGACGGGCAGGTTCTGGATGCACACGTCGTGGATCACCTGGTCGAAGGCCCGCTGCAGGAACGTACTGTAAATGGCGACGCAGGGGCGCATGCCTTCGGCGGCGAGGCCCGCGGCAAAGGTCACGGCGTGCTGCTCGGCGATGCCCACGTCGAACATGCGCTCCGGGAACTCCTGCTCGAAGCGGGTCAGGCTCGTACCGTCAGGCATGGCGGCGGTGATGGCGACCGTGCGCTTGTCCTCGCGGGCGATGCGCGTCAGCGTGTCGGCGAAGACATCCTGGTACTTGGGCGCCGTCACCTTGGGCGCGCCGGGCTTGGCCGGCTGCGGCAGGCCGTGCCACTTGACCGAGTCGGCCTCCGCGGGCTGGTAGCCCTTGCCCTTCTTGGTCAGCACGTGGACGAACACGGGGCGCGGCGTCTCTTTGGCCTGCTCCAGCGTCTCGACCAACTGCTGCACGTTGTGGCCGTCGATGGGGCCGACATAGACCATGCCCAACTCTTCCCAGATCATGGTGGGGATGACCCACTCCTTGACCGAGTTCTTCATCTTGCGGCCCACTTCGAGCAGGCTGGGGCCACCGGGGACGTTTTGCAACGAGCGCTCGGCCATCGCCTTGGCATTGGTGTAGCGCGGGTCGGTGCGGATCTGGTTGAGGTACTTGGACAGCGCGCCCACGTTGGGCGCGATAGACATCTCGTTATCGTTGAGGATGACGATCATCTTGGTGCCGAGATGACCCAGGTTGTTCAAAGCTTCAAAGGCCATGCCGCCGGTGAGCGCGCCGTCGCCGATCACGGCCACGACGTGGTTGTTGCCGCCGGTGAGGTCGCGCGCCACGGCCATGCCGAGCGCGGCGGAAATGGAGGTGCTGGCGTGGCCCGCCCCGAAAGCGTCATGCACGCTCTCTTCCCGCGACAGGAATCCGCTGAGGCCGCTCAACTGCCGGATCGTGTTCAGCCTGTCGCGGCGCCCGGTCAGGATCTTGTGCGGGTAGCCCTGGTGGCCGACATCCCACACGATCTTATCCCACGGGCTATCGAAAACGTGATGTAACGCGACGGACAACTCGACCGTGCCGAGGTTCGACGAAAAGTGGCCGCCAATGGCGGGAATCGTCTCGATCAGCAGTTCGCGCACTTCGCGCGCCACCTGATTCAGCTCTTCGATAGATCGGTTTTTCAAGTCGGCCGGCCCGTTGATAGAGTCCAAAAGGCGAGTCATGGCACCATCCATTCCTTCATAATTCCAGGCCCCTTGCCTGACGTGTCGTCCCGGAACGCCCTCAAGTTTGCGGACATTGCCAGCAATATTACCAGAGTTAGCGCCCCTGTGTCAATTCTGTAGCGTGCATCGTTCGATACACCGCAGCGCCATATTTATAACGATCCAGGTAGTGAACGCTTACATCCGCCTGTCAGATGCCGGGAGCCGGGACTCCCCGCTTTCACAACATTATATTACTTTCTGAAAATTCAGTCAATAGCGCAAAATCACGGTGCGGCGCGAATGGGCGGATTCCGGATCTCCGGGCCGATTATGGATATAATAGGAAACAGGGTCGTGGACCGGACCGGTGGCCGGACGGTTCCACCGAGACCCACCAGTCTGGATGAGACGGAGACGCATGGATGCCCCCAACCTGGACGACCGAGCAAATCCTTGCGCTTGCCCCCGATGCCGGAGCCGCGAAAGCCGGGAAGGATCTGGCCGCTGCTCGCAAGTGGCTCACGCTGGGCCATGACGCCGAGGTGGCCTGGGGCACCTGCCAGGGCAGCGGCGTAGCGCCCTATCAGACGGGGATCGACCTGAGCGGGCCGGGGTTTCGCTGCAGTTGCCCCAGCCGCAAGTTCCCCTGCAAGCACGCGCTCAGCCTGTTCCTGCTGCTGGCGAACACGCCGGGTAGCTTCACCGAGACGGCGCGGCCCGAATGGATCGCCGCGTGGCTGGCGGGGCGGACGCGCCGCGAGGCCGGAGCGGCCAAAGCCGACGGGCGCACGAAGGCCGCCGCCAACCCGGCGGCGCGCGCCCGGTCCGCCGCCGACCGCACGGCGCGGGTGGCCGCGGGCCTCCAGGATCTCGACCTGTGGATGACCGACCTGGTGCGCCATGGGCTGGCCACCGCGCAGAGCCGGCCCGCCAAGTTCTGGGAGACGCCCGCCGCCCGGCTGGTCGACGCGCAGGCGCCCGGTGTGGCCCGCCTGGTGCGCCAACTGGCCGGTATCCCCGCCACGGGCGACGGCTGGCCGGATCGCCTGCTGGAACGGCTGGGCCGCCTGCACCTGCTCGGCGCGGGCTTCCGGCAGATCGACAGCTTGCCGGAGCCGATCCAGGCGGACATCCGCGGCCTCATCGGCTGGACGCAGAGCCAGGAGGAACTGCTGGCGGCGCCCGGTCTCCGCGACCAGTGGCTGGTGCTGGGCCAGCGGGTGACGGAGGAGGATCGGCTGCGCGCCCAGCATACCTGGCTCTGGGGCCGGACCACCGGGCGGGCCGCGCTGATCCTGAACTATGCGCATGGCAACGCGCCGCTCGACACGAGTCTCTTGCCGGGCACGGCCTTCGAGGCCGATCTGGTCTATTATGCCGGCGCCTATCCGTTGCGCGCGCTGATCCAGGCGCGCCGCGACTCCGCCACCCTGCCCGCCACGCTGCCCGGCTACGCCACCATCACCGAGGGCATCGGCGCCTATGCCGGCGCGCTGGCCGCCTATCCGTGGCTGGACGAATTGCCGCTGCCGCTGACCGGCGTGGTGCCGGTGGCCCACGGCGACGGCTGGGCCCTGCAGGACGCGGAGGGCCGGGTGCTGCCGCTGCATCCGCAGTTCAACGGCGGCTGGATGCTGCTGGCGCTGTCCGGCGGACAGCCCCTGGGCCTGTTCGGCGAATGGAACGGGGAAGTGCTGGTGCCCTTGAGCACATGGACCGGCGACCGCTTCTACCCGCTGGTCAGCAACGAGTTCACCGCCGATGGGACGTCCGGCGCCCTGGCTGTGACCCCGCCCAGGGCGCTGCACGAGGCCCACGCGGCCCTGGTCAGCGCGGCGCTGATGGGCACCGAGCGCGGCAGCGTGAGCCTGCCGCCCCTGCCCGGCGCGCTGGGCGACCTGGCGGCGCAACTGGCCGGCGCTACGCCCGAACACGCCTTGCTGGGCACGGCGGCGGCGCTCACGCTCTACGAGCGTACCGGCCAGGTGCCGGCCCGCGCCCTGGCCCCGCTGCCCGAGCCGGCCCCGGCGGAGGATTTGCCTGCCTGTTCGCCCGCCGCCGGGCAGCACCTGGCCGAGATGGCGCGGGGCCGGCACACGATCCTACTGCCCGAGTGGCTGGCGGCGCTCGCCGCGGCCCGGAGGCGGGTGCCCGACGGGCACCTGGTGACGCTGCTCAACCTGGCCCACGGGCGGGCAGCCCTCCAACCGCTGGTGCGGCCCGTCGCGGGCCGCCGCGGGCGCTGGCTTGCCCCGCAGAACCCGTCGTGGGGCTACCTGCGCGACCCCGCCGAGGGCGATGTCTGGGAGACCGGCGACAGGGCGGCGCGGGTGGCATTGCTCGAACGGGTGCACCGGGCCGATCCGGCGCGCGGGCGCGAGATGCTGGCCGCCGTCTGGGGCCAGGAGGGCGCCGCCGACCGCGCCGCCTTCCTGCGCGTGCTGGCGACCGGCTTGAGCGCGGACGATGAGCCGTTCCTGGAGGCCGCGCTGGACGACCGGGGCAAAGAGGTCCGCCGCCACGCCGCCGACCTGCTCGCCCGGCTGCCCGGCTCGGCGCTGAGCGCGCGCATGCTGGAGCGCCTGCGGCCCTTGCTGGGCTGGGGCCCGGCCCAGCGCGCCCGCCTGTTGCCGCCCGCGGCGGCCCGCCCGGCGCGCATCGACGTGACCCTGCCCGAGTCGTGCGATCTCGCCATGATCCATGACGGCGTGGAGCCGAAGGCCCACCCCGCGGTCGGCGAGAAGGCGGGCTGGCTGCTGCAAATGCTCAGCGTGGTTCCCCCCGCCACTTGGCCGGCGCTGTGGGGCGCGGCCCCTGCCGATCTCGTGCGCGCGGCGGGGGCGAGCGAGTGGCAGCAGGTATTGTTGCAGGGTTGGGCCGCCGCCGCCGTGCGCCACGGCGATGCCGCGTGGGCCGAGGCGCTGCTGGGCGCGCTCTCGGCGTTGCGCACCGACGATACGCTGAACAATCTGATCGCGCTGCTGCCCGCCGCGCGCTGGGAGGCACTGGTGCTCGAAAGCCTGCGCGCTCATGCCGGGCCGCTGCGCATGAACCACCCGGCGGGGGTGCTGCTGCAAGCGCGCCCGGCGCTCTGGAGTCCCGCCCTGAGCCGCGCCGTGCTCGACCATCTCTTGCCGGCCATCGGCGCCGGGAAGTTGCCGCCGCACTGGGACGTGCGGCAACTATTGCAATTAGCGGCCTGTTGCCTGGCGCCCGCGGTCTTGCCGGAGACGGTGCGCCGCTGGCCGGTCGCGCCCGACTCCGGCTCGCCCTGGACCGCGGCGG
>CBJNAR010000423.1:0-4535 GCA_966434075.1 uncultured bacterium | reverse complement strand
TAGATCATCACGCGGTTGCGGCCCTGTTGTTTCGCGCTGTACATGGCGATATCGGCCTGGGCCAGCAACACCTGTGACGTTTGCTGCCCGGTGATGGGCACCAGGCCGATGCTCACGCCCAGCTCGAAGCTGTGGCCCGCGAACTGGAACCGGAAGGCATCGACGGTCGTGCGCATGCGCTCGGCGATCTGCCGGGCCTGGGTCAGGCTGGTGCCTTCGAGCAGCACGGCGAACTCGTCGCCGCCCTGGCGGCTGATCAGGTCGCCGTCGCGCACGTGCTCAGCCAGCAGACCGGTCAGCGTCACCAGCAACTGGTCGCCCGCGGCATGACCCATGGTGTCGTTCACCAGCTTGAAGTTGTCCAGGTCGAGAAAGAGCAGGGCGCTCTCCAGGCCGCGCCGCGCCCGCGCCACCACGCGCTCCAGATTTTCTTCCAGCGCCCGCCGGTTCGGTAGCCCCGTCAGCGGGTCGTGGCTGGCGAGATACGTGATCTTCTGCTCGTGATGCTTGCGCTCGGTCACGTCCTGCTTGATAGTGATGAAATGGGCGATCTCGCCGTGCTCGTCGAGGACCGGGGTGATTGTTTGCTCTTCCGTATACAGGCTGCCATCCTTGCGCCGGTTCACCAGTTCGCCTTGCCAGACCTGCCCGGCCATAATCGTACTCCACAACTCCGTGTAGAAGCTGTCGTCCTGCATGCCCGAGCGGAGCAAGCGCGGATTCTGCCCGATCGCTTCCTCGGCGGTGTAGCCGGTCAGGCGGGTAAAGGCGGGGTTCACCCAGGTCATCACGCCGCGGCGGTCGGTGATCGCGATGGCATTCGCCGCCGACTCCAGGGCGGTCGCCTGCAAGCGCAGTTGGGCCTCGGCGCGCTTGCGTTCGGTAATATCGCGCGAACTACACAGGATCCGGAAGGGCGCGCCCGTGGCGTCATAGATCGGCGTGATCAGCGTCTCGAACCAGACCTCGGGCCCCTGGTCGGGCCTGGCCCGCCAGGCGATCTGCCCGGCACGCCGCCCGGCGACCAGCTCGTCGGTGAGCGCCCGGAAGCGCGCCCGATCGTCGGGGTGGACCCACTCGCTGCTGTCCTGGCCGATCAGACTCGCGGCCGGGCGCTTAAGCCGCTTCTCATACGACGGACTGATATACACAAACCGGCCATCCAGTTCGTGCAGGCTGACCAGATCCTCCATGGAGTCGGCCAGCAAGCGGTATTTTTCCTCGCTGTCGCGCAGGGCCTGTTCGGAGCGCTTGCGCTCGGTTACGTCGCGGGCGATGCCCTGGATACCAACCGGGCGGCCCTTGTCCCAGAGCAGGCGCGAGTTGACCTCGATCCAGACTTCCTGCCCGGTCTTCGTCCGCGCCAGGACTACGTAGGGCGGCAGCGTGGGTTCGCGATCCTTGCTGCGCACGCGGCGGAGCTTCTCCTGAATGCGCCGGTGGGCCGCCGCCAGATGCCCGGGCTCGATGACTGCCGCGATATTAAGCTGGGAGATCTCACCCGGACTGTAGCCGAATGTGCGTAAGGCCGCGGCGTTCGCCGAGGTGAAGTTTCCCCGGAAGTCGTGCGTATAGATGATATCGTTGGCGTTTTCGATTAGCTCGCGGTACTTCTCTTCGCTCTCGCGGAGCGCTTCCTCGGCGTGCTTCTTCTCGGTGATATCGGTGGCGATGATCAGTCGCGCCGGGCGGCCCTCGAAGATGAGCGCGTGCGAGGCGACATCGACCCAGAGATCGGCGCCGCTGCGGGTCTGATGCCGCCAGGTCCCGCCGCTGCTCGTCGCCGGGAGGGGCCCCGCCAGCCAGGCGCGGAGCGCCGCCCGATCTTCCGCGGGCCCCAGCGCCCCGATGTCCATATCGAGAAATTCGGCCCGGCTGTAGCCGTAACGCTCCAGCGCCGTGGCGTTGACGGCCAGGAAGCGCAACGTCTGTACATCGTAGACCCACATGGCGTGCGGGTTGGCCTCGAACAGCAGCCGGTACTTCGCTTCGCTCTCGCGCAGGGTCTCCTCGGCGCGCTTCGGCCCGGTCATATCGCGGAAGGCCACCACCGTGCCGACCACGGTAGCGTCGAGGACAATCGGCGCTGAGGTGTAGGCCACGGGGAAGGTGGTGCCGTCTTTACGCGTATAGATGTCGTCGTCCACGCGGACGACGCGTCCGGCCCGGATGCCCTGCAGCAGCGGGCAGTCGGCCGCCGGCAGCGGCGTTCCGTCGGCGCGCTGGAAATGGATAAGTTCGTGCGTCGGACGGCCCAGCAGTTCCGTGGTGGTCCAGCGCAGCATGCGCTCGGCGGCCGGGTTCATGAAGGTGAGCCGGGCCTCGCGGTCCAGCGCGTAGACCCCTTCGCCCAGGCTACCGGTAATCGCATTGGTGAAAGCAAGCTGGCGGCGCACCTGCGCTTCGGCCTGCTTGCGCTCGGTAATATCGTGGACAATCGAGTAGAGCAGTTGGCGCCCGGCGATGGGCACCGGCCCGGAGTGGATCTCCACGTCGCGCACGGCGCCGGAGGCTAGCCGGTGGCGGAAGTAAAAGTAACTGTGCTGCTCGATCATGGCCCGGCCCAACTGCCCGGCCAGGTCCTCCTGCGAGAGCATGTTGATCTCATGCAGGGTCATGCGGGTCAGCACGTCGCGCGGATAGCCGTAGAACTCGCAGGCGGCGGGGTTGGCGTCGACAATCAGCATGGTCATCGGATCGATGAGCAGCTTGATGGCCTGGTTTTTCTCGAACATGTCGCGATAGCGCTGTTCGCTTTCGCGCAACGAGTCATCGGCCTGGCGGCGCTGGGCAAAGGCCTGCTGGAGTTGCGTAATCAGTTGCAACAGATCGGCGTTGTCTTGCCGGCGCGCCTCGTCCGCCGCCCTTTCGATGGTCTGCAGGAGATCGGCGTCGGTCGGTAAGTCAGTCCCATCCTGGACCGGAGTGCCAGGGCGCTCTTCACGCGCGGATGACCCAGTCATCAAGGTGCCTCGTTTTCTACGTTGGCGATGGGGACGGAACCCAGGGGCGAATACCTGCCATGGACGCGCCGAACCCAGCTCATGCCAGAGAGGAGAAGATCATGCCCGCACCAGGCGGGGCGTAGACCCGGACCCAGGAGTGATCCCGCGGGACAAGTCCCGGCACTTCCTTAAGAATACCATATTTTGACCGATTCGTTTACTCATCTCCCGAAATCAGGCGCACCCCACGATCATAGGTGAAGTAGTTATAGATCCAGTTCGCCAGCACGATCAGGCGGTTGCGGAAGCCGATCAGATAAATCAGGTGGACGAACAGCCAGCCGAACCAGGCCAGCACCCCGCTGAGCCGGATGCCGAAAGCATCGAACACGGCGGCCCGCCGCCCGATAGTCGCCATGCTGCCTTTGTCGAAGTAGTGGAAGGGTCGCATGGGCCGGCCCGCCATCTGCGCCAGGATATTGCGCGCCGCGTGCCGGCCCTGCTGGATCGCCACCGGCGCCACCTGCGGATAGGGCTGGTCGCCCTTGTAGCCCTCCAGGTAGACCAGGTCGCCGATCGCAAACACCTCCGGGTGGCCGGGCACATTGAGCGTGGGCAGCACTTTAACCCGCGCCCCGCGCCCCAGCGGCAGATCCAGCGCATCGACCAGGTGCGCGCTGCGGATGCCCGCCGCCCAGACAACGGTGCGCGCCGGCAGCGGCTGCCCATCGGCAAATGTCACCGCCTGCTCGCTCACGGACTTGACCGGCGCGTTGAGGATAACTTCCACGCCCAGTTGTTCCAGGCGGCGCCGGGCGCTGCGCTGCAACGACTCCGGAAAAGCCGCCAGCACGCGGTCGATGGCCTCGACCAGGACCACGCGGGCCCTGCCCACGTCGAGCATCGGGTAATCCTTGCGCAGTACGTGGTGGATCAGTTCGGCGATGGCGCCCGCCAGTTCCACCCCCGTCGGCCCGGCCCCGACGATCACGAAGGTGAGCAATGCCTGGCGGCGGGCCGGGTCGGGCTCGCTCACTGCGGCCTCGAATGACGAGAGGATGCGATTGCGCAGGCGCTCACCGTCGCCGATGTCCTTCAAGCCGTAGGTATGCTCGGCCAGGGCGTCGTTGCCGAAGTAGTTATTGGCGCTGCCCGCCGCCAGGATCAGGTAGTCGTAGGGAATCTGCCGGTCGCCGGCGCGCACCAGGCGGCGGGCGAAGTCGATGCCGTCGACCTGGCCCATGCGGAAGCCGGCGTTGCGGTAGCGGCGCACGATGGCGCGCACCGGGTAGGCGATGGACTCCGGTTCGAGGCCCGCCGTCGCCACCTGGTAGAGCAGCGGCCAGAAGCCGTGATAGTTGTTACGGTCGAGTACCAGCACCCGCGCCGGGGTGCCCGCCAGGGTGCGCACGGCGTTGAGGCCGCCGAACCCCGCGCCGATAATCACCACCCGCGGCTGCCGCGTCCGGGCGGGAGTTGCCGCGGGTGCCGGTGTTGCCACTGCCATAGGTGTCTCCGCTTTGCGCTTGCCCATGATTGCGCGTGCTGCCGAATACCGGCGACGGTTACTGCACGATGTAGGGGCCGGTT
>CBJNAR010000422.1:0-4537 GCA_966434075.1 uncultured bacterium | reverse complement strand
GAACTTCTACGCCGACAATGAGTCGGTGCTGCTAAATACGTGCAGCCCGCCCACGCCGACGCCAACCAATACGCCCACGCCGACCACGACTCCGACGCGCCCCAACACGCCGACCAACACCCCGACGAACACGCCAACCAACACGCCCGCGCCATAACGGCGGCGACCCCCGCCCCACCCGGCGCCCTGGCCAGGGGGAGCGGGGGGCCGCCCAGCCGGGGGAACGGACGCATGCACAGGGGTGATTCCGTGCGGGGGCACGTGGCGGGACGGCGCGCCGCGATCCGCGAGAACCTGGCGCATCCTGGGGCGGGGCGCGGGCCGATCCCGACCCTGCGGTCGACGCGCTGGCCCGCGCCCCGCCCCAGGATGCGGACGAAGCGGGAGGCAGCTACAGCGCGGACGATTTGGCACCTACCCTGCGCGCGCCAACTCTCGGGTGCGCGGCGCGGCGTAGCCCCGCCGGAATCGGCCGCGGTGCGGGCGGTGAGCGCGCCGCCGAGCCCGCGCATGCTAGGGGCATGGGTGGCATCGATCTTGCGGCCGATTGAGCAGAGCGCGGTCCAGGGAGGCGACGAGCATGGCGAGCAAGGAAGACCGGGCCACCACTTCAGCAGCGAGCACCACGGCCCACCCCGTCCTGGCGGGCCAGGACGCGATCCGGCCGTGGCAGGAAGACGTGTATCGGTCCATCCACCAGCACCCGGAGCTCTCCAACCAGTAGGTGCACACGGCGGCCGTGGCCGCCGACACGCTGCGCAAGGCCGGGTATGAGGTGCATGACAACGTCGGCACGACCGGTGTCGTCGGGATCCTGCGCAACGGCGCCGGCCCCATCGTGCTCATGCGTGCCGACATGGACGCGCTGCCGATGCAGGAGGAGACGGGTCTTCCGTACGCCAGCACCGACCGCCAGACCGATAGCGCGGGCCAGGTCGTGCCGGTCGCCCACTCCTGCGGACACGACGTGCACGTGGCGAGTCTGATGGGCGCCGCCCGCTTGCTCGCCGCGCACCGATCGGCGTGGCAGGGCACCTTCATCCCCCTGTTCCAGCCGGCCGAGGAGCTGGGCACGGGTGCGGCGGACATGGTCAACGGCGGCCTGGCCCGGCTGATCCCCAAGCCCGACGTCGCCCTGGCCCAGCATGTCCTGGCCTACCCCGCGGGCACCGTCGGCACCCACGCCGGCCCGTTTCTTTCGACCGCCGCCAGCATGCGCGTCACGGTGCATGGGCGCGGCAGCCACGGCTCGATGCCCCAGCTCGCCATCGACCCCGTCGTGCTGGCCGCGATGATCGTCGTGCGTCTCCAGGCGATCGTCGCGCGGGAGGTGGCCCCGGACGACTTTGCCGTCCTCACCGTGGGCCAGATCGCCGCCGGGACGAAGAGCAACATCATCCCCGATCACGCCGTCATCGAGCTCAACATGCGCGCCTACAGCGACAGTATGCGCACCCAGCTGATCGCCGCGATCCAGCGCGCCGTCAAGGGCGAGTGCGCGGCTTCCGGCGCGCCGCAAGCCCCCGAGTTCGCGCTCTACGACGAGTATCCGCTGACCGCCAACAATCCCGCGGTCACGGCCCAGGTGGCAGCGGCCTTCAAGGACTACTTTGGCGACCGGGCCTTCACGGCCCCCCGGCAGTCGGCAAGTGAGGACTTCAGCCGGATCCCGGATGCCCTCGGGGTGCCGTACACCTTTTGGGCACTGGGCGGCATCGATGCCACGCAGTGGCACAAGGCGGAGGCGGCGGGGCGGATCGCCGGCGACATTCCGGCCAATCACTCGCCGCAGTTTGCCCCGGTCATCGAGCCGACCTTGCAGACGGGAACCGCGGCCATCGCGGTGGCCGCCCTGGCCTGGCTGGCGGCCCCGGCCGCCGCCCCAGGAGTGCGGCCATGAGGCAGCCACAGGCCCGAGCCGGCAGGCACCGCCGCCTGCCGGCAACGGGCGATTGGCGGGGGCCGCCGGCGACGACGGCGACGAACGCGCGCCACACCGGTAACGATGGACTCCGCTGCGGGCGGATGCGCGGCGTGCCGGCCTGCGGGCTGTTGGCCCAGACGACCCTGAACGTCGCACCCACCATGGCGCCGGATCGGGGGGTCGCGCGGATCGTGGGAGCCGCGATCCTGCTGCTGCCCACCTACGTCCGGCGCGGTACCTACAAGATCCCGGCTATCGGGGCATTCGCGCACTTCGGCAGCGGGCGCGCATTCTACGCCCCGCCGTCCACGGACGCAGCGATCGCGAACCTGCCGGATGCCCCGGCCGGGTCCGCATCGGGCAGCTACAAGATGGCTGCATCGCGTGGCGGGTCCTGCGGCGGGGCCGTCTCGGCCGTGATCGTCCCGGCGCGTAGCGGGGACCACGCGCCGGGGGATGGGATTGCGGGGGGGATCACCTGCGCCGGGTGGCCGGACCACCGCATGATACCCGCAGCGGCGCGGTTCGCTGTTGGCGCAAATCTCCTGCCGATCGGGGCGGCGATCAGCGCCATCCTGCTGACGGTGCCAAAGGGCCGGCTGCATGAGGAGACACGCACATAGAAGCCGGGCACCTGCTGGACGGGAGCCGGGCAGGCCCGCGCCGGCCCCGCGGACCGCACGCTCGGCCTGAGAAGGCCGCACCCGGCGGCCCGAGAGCACCATGGAAACGCTCGTCCTAGCACTCGACCTCGTCGGCACCTTCGTGTTCGCGCTCAGCGGCGGCATGCGGGGCGTTCGGCATCGCCTCGACGTGTTCGGGGTGTTCGTGCTGTCCTTCGCCGCGGGCAACGCCGGGGGGATCACCCGCGATCTGCTGATCGGGGCGGTACCCCCGGCCGCGATCGCCGATTGGCGCTATATCGGAGTGTCGCTCCTGGCGGGCCTGGCGACGTTTCTAGGGCATTCAACGGTCCGGCGGTGGAAGAGCTCGGTGCTGGTCTTCGACGCGGCCGGGCTGGGGCTGTTCGCGGTCTCCGGCGCGCTCAAGGCCCTCGCTTTCGGCCTCAACCCTGTCGCCGCCGTGCTGCTGGGGATGCTCACCGGGATCGGCGGGGGCATGTTGCGCGACGTCCTCGTGGCGGAGATCCCGACCGTACTGCGCGCCGAGTTGTATGCGGTCGCCGCGCTGGCCGGCGCGGCCGTCGTTGTGGGCGGCGCGCTGCTGCGGCTCCCATCCATCCCACTGGCGATCGCCGGCGCGGTCCTCTGTTTCGGGCTGCGCCTCCTGGCCATCTGGCGGGGCTGGGGGCTGCCGGTCGCCCGAGGGCCTGGGGCCGAGACCGATCCTGAGCAGCAGGCGGACTCCCCGCGCTGAGAGGGGTGGCAGCGGCAGGGCGCCGCGCACAGCGTCGTGCTTTCTAATGCAGGTTCCATAGAGGTTTTGTGAAATAGGATAGGAGGTGGTAGACTGGGCTATGCGGTCACCTGTGTATGTCCGTCCGTTGACGGATGCCGAAGTCACCGCCCCACGCCACCTGCAAGCATGGACCCGCCAAAGTTACGAATTCTTGTAGGCACAACTAATTATACAGGACCCCCATATGGTGCGTTGGCTCCTAACACCGGAGGAAATCGATGCGGGGCATTGGTTAACCGTATCGGTGACGCCGTTATACAGAACGATTGGGGTGGACAGATTACCATTTCCGGAGCTATAGATATAGAGCCTGGTTGGAGCGATTTTACCTGGGCGAGTACTTGGGTAAATTATTATGCAGCGATATCTACCCATGCGTACTACAACTTCGGTTCAGCAGACGGTTGTTATCCTGATCCACCTGTTTCTAGCGCGAACTGTAGTAACGGCTGGACTCAAGATAGAGTCTGGTATGTCTCACGCGGAGCACCAAAGGTACGAGCAGCCATACCACAAATCTACTATGAATATCCCTCAGGAGGGGGTACCCAGAATTTTGTGTCCAAGCAATGGCAACGAATTAGTCTTCAGGGATTTGTAGACGTAGCTCATCCGGGCCAGAAGGTGGACTTCAGTGGACTACAAACTAGCTGGAACTTATGCGGAAATCCGCAAACTCATCCTTGTCTCGCTCCGCAGGACGGTTGGAAGGAACTGATGTATATTCTTAACAACCACGACCCTTCCTATCATGGAACGACACCTAGCCAGAACTGGTGTATTTCGCAGTATAGCACCAATCCGGCCAGCTGCCACAGAACAGATCAATCAACTCTATCAAACTCGCCTCTTCCGAACATAGCTTGGTCAACAGATTGGAAAGAGTTGACGCCGTAAAATTAACCCCAAGATTTGGTGACCTAATTGCTGAAAAGTGAAGAAAACCCATGAACCGATATAGGCAACTACCTCTTGTGGCTGTTGTAATAGGAATTGTTCTCCTGCTAGGAGCTACCTTTGCCCAAATGGCTGTTGGTAATGTTGGCAATGTGACTCCAACAGTTGATCCTAACATCCAGCTAACCAGGGCTGTTTATGCAACGAACGAAGCGTAGACCTGGGCGATTGAAACCGCCGAAGCGCGGCAGATAGCGAATACGACCCCGGCACCGAAGCCTTCCTATGTGGCACCAA
>CBJNAR010000421.1:0-4541 GCA_966434075.1 uncultured bacterium | reverse complement strand
CGGCCTGGCGGGCCACCACGCCAAAGACGATGCCGAAGGCGAAGTCGCCCAGGGCGATGGGCAGGGTGCGGCGGACCCCGGCGGCGAGGCCCGCCCGCGTGAAGGTGACGGGCGGGGTCACGCCCGCGCCGCCCGCTGCGCCAGCCAGGCTTCCAGCAGCGGGATATGCTCGTGGTAGTGCTCGTAGGTGTTGCCGGCCACCGGCTCCAGCAGCGGCTGCGCTTTCGTCCAGCCGGAGCGGTTGGGTTGGGTCAGTTCGGCCTCCGGCAGCGCCTCGATGGCGGCGACCAAGCCGTCGAAGGTGGTCCGCGCCTGGGCCAGCACCTCGGCCAGCGATTGCCCGCGCCGGGCCTCGAAGATGATGGCGTTGCGCGCGTCCACGTCCAGGCCGCGGGCTGCGGCGGGGATGGCGGGGGAGATGTAGGGGTCACGTTCGCCGCGGGCCACGGCGCGCAACTGGTCGGCGGTCCACTCTTCGTAGGCGGCGATATGCGCGATCACGTCCTTGACCGACCAGTCGCCCTCGACGCCGGGGTCGGTCAGGTGCGCCTCGCCCACCTGGGCGACCAGCGCCTCCCAGGCCGCGCGTTCGGTCTTCAAGTTGTGCAGCAGGCTGGCTTTATCCTTCGGGCTGTCCATCGGCGTGCTCCTCCAACAAGTGCTAATCCCAGGTGCCGAACACGGATCGGGCACCTGGGATGGCTCGGAATAAGTTGGTTACGCTACACAATCGTTCGGTTGCCCAGGCGGCGTATGTTACCCGCATGGCGGGGAGGGGGACTAATCGTGCGGCAGATCGTAGGGATCGCCGTGCATCGTCAGCCAATTCTGGACCCACTCCCGGCGCTGATCGCTCGCCTGCAAGCGGCGCAAATGCGCGACGCGTTGTTCGAGGAGGTCAGTGTCAGGTGGAATCGCGCGCGGCGCGTGCGCCCGGCGCTCGATCGTGATCTGCCACCTGGCAACAATCAACTGCATCCTTCGCCTCCTTTAGCTCGGATCTCGGCTCGTGTTAGGCGCTGTAGCCGCGCCAGGCCTGGCGCCGGCTCCACTCGGCGTCATCGACGCCTTCCCGGCTGTCCACGCCCCAGCGGAGCGCTGCGATGTCCAGCAGTAGCAGGGCTGCGACAATCAGTAATAGTTCCATCGGTGGCCTCCTTGCCTTGACTCTTTGCGTATAACCGTCTATAATCATCTTGACGGTTACATAAGCATTATAGCCTGCCTTGTATAACCTGTCAAGGACCTATTGGTGGTTATAGTCTAGGACTATAGAAGGAGATCCGATGAACAAATCCGCCCCAGACCCGACGCAGTTGAAGCTGATCGGTGGGCGGCCGTGCCTCGATTTTGTCAATACCGTGGGCAGTCGCCTGAACCAGACCGGTGCGCCGTTTGAATGGTTGACCAGCTATGAGGGGTTGTTGATCTGGTGCCGGCACGCCGGGATTTTGCCCGACGATACCGTGGCGACCTTGCTCGAACAGGCTGAGAGTCAGGCGGACGAGGCTGCCGCCGTGCTGGCCCGCGCGCAGGCGTTGCGCGAGGCGCTCTACCGCATCTTCGTCGCCGTGGCCCAGGATCGGGAGCCCGCCCCGGCGGACCTGGCGATCCTCAACGCCGTGCTGGCCGCCACGCTGGGCCGGCGGCGACTGGTCTCCACCGCTACGGGCATCGACTGGACCTGGGTCGACCCGTCCGGCGCGCTGGACGCGATGCTCGGCCCGCTGGCCGAGTCGGCGGCGAGCGTGCTCACGTCCTCCGACGTGGCGCGGGTGCGCCAGTGTGGCGACGACGAGTGCGCCTGGATGTTCGTGGACACCAGCCGCAACCACAGCCGCCGCTGGTGCGACATGGAAGACTGCGGCAACCGGGCCAAGGCGCGCCGCCACTTCCACCGCGTCCGCCAGAGCAGCGCTGCGGGGAGCTGACGCGCATCCGAACCAACCTCACCCCCAGCCCCTCCCCGCGGCGGGGAGGGGAGTCGGTTTTCCCCTTTCCCGCTCCGGGAAGGGGGGCAGGGGGGTTAGGCCGGCCCCTGGCCCGATTGCCGCGATTTGGCGTATAATGCCGGTACACGGGCCCGCGGGCGCGTGGAATTTGCCGATTCCCAGGAGGAGCTATGGACGCGACCACGAACGAAATACCCCAGGACCTGCTCGATATTCTGGTCTGCCCGGTCGATCACGCGAAGGTGACGTTGCAGGGCGAGGAACTGGTGTGCGCCGAATGCGGGCGCGCCTACCCGGTGCGCGACGGCATCCCGGTGATGCTGGTGGAAGAGGCGCGGCAGACCCGCGAGGGTGAAGCCGATGCGCAGCCCGACAGCAGCGGTCGCACGCCCGGCGCCGCCGATGCCGCGCAGTAGCGGCGTCGTCTTTTTCTATCCGCGCCTAAAAAAACTGACCGGCGCCGAGCGGCTGATCCTCAAACTGGCCGACTACGTGAGCCGGGCGGGCATGCCGGTGACGCTGCTGACGCACCGGCTGGCCGCCGCCTGCCGGCCCGACCTGGCGCCCCAGGTGCGCCTGCGCCAGACCGGGCGGCGGCTGGAGTGGACGGGCCGCCACTACGCCGACGCCGCGCTGGAATACCTGCTCGGCCCGTGGCTCTTGCGCGGGCTACCGCCGCTGCGCGAGGTGCGGGGCCTGGTCTTTTTCGGGCCGCCCAGCCTGCCCGCGCTGTGGTGGGCCAAGCGGGTACTGCTGCCCTTGCGCCGGCGGCGCGATATTCCCTGCCTCTATTTCTGCTTCGAGCCGCCCCGCGTCATCTACAGCGACACCGCGGCGATCAGCCGGCGCCTCGGCCCGGCGGGGGTCGTCCTGCGGCTGCTGGCACGGGTGTACAAGGGCATCGACCGGCGCATGGTCGCCGCCGCCGACGCGCTGCTCGGCAACAGCCCCTTCGGGGCCGAACTGCTGGCGCGCGCCTACGGGCGCCCGGCGGTCGTTCTGCCGCACGGCTTGGACTTCGTGCCGCCTACCCCGGCGCAAGTGGCCGCCGCGCGCGCCCGCATCGCCCTGGGCGACCGCCCGCTGGCGATCACGGTCAATCACCTGCACCCGCGCAAACGGGTCGATATGTTCTTGCGCGCCCTGGCCCTGGCCCGCCAGGCCGGCCACGACGTGGGCGGGGTGATCGTGGGCCTGGGGCCGGAGCGGGCAGCGCTCGAAGCGCTGGCCGGTGAACTGGGCTTGCAGGGGCATGTCCATTTCGCCGGGTTCGTGCCCGAAGCCGACCTGCCCGCCTACTACCGCGCCGCCGATATCTACCTTCACACCGGCCTGCTGGAAAGCTTTGGCCTCTCGGTGATCGAGGCCGCCGCGCTGGGCCTGCCGGTGGTCGCCGTGGCCGAGGGCGGCCCTACCGCCACCGTGCGCGACGGCGAGACGGGACTGCTGGTGGCGAGCACGCCGGAAGCGGTGGCGGCGGGCCTGGGGCGGCTGGCCGCCGACGCCGATCTGCGCCGCTGCATGGGCGAGGCTGCCGCCGCGTACATCGCCCGGACCTATCGCTGGCAGGACGGCGCGCGGGTGTTCCTGGACCAACTGGCCGCCGCCCGGCGGTGGTTGGGCGCTGGGAGTTAGCGCGTGGTATGTGGCAAGGAGATCTGTTTAGTGCGCGATAGGTGGGTATTCAAGGATCCTCGCAATCTCGCGGTCATTACGCTGCGACAAATCCTGGATCGGGAACGGCCCATTCTTTATGTCTCGCACGATGCTGATGACGAGGGATGGCAATTCCTGACCGGCGACGCTGTTACTCCTGATGATGCACGCGTGGTTGGACTGGGTACGATTGCTAAACTGGATCCATCCGTCTTTGAACTGGCGGATCTGCCGCTTGGTTGGAAGGCATGGCGCTTAACATCTGCCGATCCCTGGCAAAGAGCGCCTCAAGGGCATTGAACATAGATCGCTGTACCTGCACGAGACGAGACTCTTCGCTTCGCTCAGAGTGACAAGCGGCGGGGTGGCGGGCCGGTTTCAAACCGACCCCTACGCCGCTACATAGAGACCGCCGCCCGCGCTACGCAAAAGCAACGCAGCGCGGGCGGCGGTCTATTTCGGACAGGGCGGGTTGTGCCCGGCTATTCGCCCTCGTCTGCGTCCATGTCGCCGCGTTCGGCGGCGTAGGGCGAGTTGGGGCCATAGCGCCAGTCGTAGTAGTGGCGGCCCACGTTGCCCATCTCCACCTGCCAGGGCGGGGCGTTGTCGGGCACGTAGGTCAGCACGCGGCGCTGGTACGCCTGGATCAGCGCCCAGTGGTCCTGCCCGGCGATGCGCAGCCGCGCCCAGTAGGCTTCGGTGATCGGGTAGCCGAGGTCGAACAGCGGATCGACCACCGGCCCCTGTACCACCTGACCGTTCACGTAGATCGGCCCCTGCTGGTTCATGAAATCGACGAAGACGTTGGGGATGTTGTGCCCCACCTTCGGCTCGTAGCGCGCATTCGCCACCTGGGCTGCGGCGGCGAGCGGCGGCGTGGCCGCGGTGACGTTGCCCGCGGCGTCAATCGTCGCGCTGATGACCTGGCCGGTG
>CBJNAR010000420.1:0-4554 GCA_966434075.1 uncultured bacterium | reverse complement strand
TACGTTAGGTATACCTGACGGCTGATAGCTGATAGCTCGTCGCGTCCTATTTCGGCACGGTGCCTTCGACACCCTCGACCAGCCAGTCCATGCTCAGCAATTCCTTGTCGGTCATGGCCTGGCCGGCGGGCACCTTATCGGCGCCCGTGTTGTCCTTCAGCGGGCCGGTGAAGATGGTGAAGATCGTCTCATCGCCCTTCTTGAACTTGGCGGCCTCGTCGTCGGCCATCTGCTTCACGTCGGCTGGGACCATCTGCCCGTAGGGGCCGAGGTCGACAATGCCGTCCTTCCAGCCGCCCCAGTACTCGTTCGTCTTCCAGGTGCCGGCCTGGACCTGCTTGACCAGGTCGGTATAGTACACGCCCCAATGCCAGATCGGGCTGGTCAGCACGGCCTTGGGCGCGAACTTGGTCATGTCGGCATCGTAGCCCACGCCCAGCTTGCCGCGGGCTTCGGCGGCCTGTTGCGGGGCGGGCGTATCCTGGTGCTGGGCGATCACGTCGGCGCCGCTGTCGAGCAGGGCTTCCGCCGCCTGGCGCTCCTTCTGCGGGTCAAACCAGGTGTTCGTCCAGACCACCTTAACCTTGGCCTGGGGGTTGGTCTTGCGGGCGCCCAGGGTGAAGGCGTTGATGCCGCGGATCACTTCGGGCGTGGGGAAGGCCGCGACATAGCCCATCAGGTTGTTTTTGGTCATCTTCCCGGCGATCATGCCCGAGACATAGCGCGGCTCTTCGATCTTGCCGAAGGCCGTGCTGACGTTGGCCGCCGTTTTGTAGCCGGAGATATGCACGAACGTCGTGTTCGGGAAGTCCTTCGCCACGTTGATCGTCGGGTCCATGTAGCCGAACGACGTGGTGACGACGATGTTGAAGCCCTTCTGCGCGAAGTCGCGGATCACGCGCTCGGCGTCGGCGGCGGTTTCGGGCACGCTCTCCTGGTAAGCGGTTTCGACGCCGGGGATGTTCTTCATGAGGTCGAGCCGGCCCTGGTCGTGTGCCCAGGTCCAGCCCGCGTCCCCGATGGGGCCGACGTAGACGAAGGCGACGCGCATCTTGGCGCCGGTGGCGCCTTGCCCGCTGCTGCCGCCGGATGCCGGCACGGCGGTGGCCGTGGGCTGGGCCTCCGCCCCGCACCCGGCCAGGACGAAGGTCATGATCAGGAGTAGAACCAATGCCAATCGGTGTTTGCCCATCTTGTGCTTTACCTCCCTTGGGGCCGTTGCCGGGTTGCCGATGGGGCCACGCGCCCAGCACCAGGCAGGCACGCGCGACGGCCACGCGCATGCCGGAAGCAAGTTGTGATATTAGATGGCTTCAAACAGGATATCTTGCGCCCCTTCCCAGAGGACCATGCGCCCCAGGTCGCGCAACTGCTCGCGGCCTGCGACGATTGTCAGGAAGTGGTTGCCCGCCAGTTGCCCAACCTTGCTGGCGAAGCGGGAACTGCCGTAGGGGAACAGGATCTCGGTCTCGCTGAACCCGCCGGGGTAAAAGAGGACCTGGCCGGGGGCCGGGTAGCTGGTGTGATTCTCGTAGCCGACGCCAAGCTGGAAGTTGCCGAGGGGAATCCAGGCGGCCTCGCCGCTCCAGCGCGCGTGGATGATCTTGCTGCGCCAGGGCAGCAACTTGCTGAACGCCGCGCACGTCTGCGGGGCGTCGGCCTCTTCCATCTGCGCGGTGAATTGCAGCGATCCCGCCGTAATACGGAGCATGCGCACCAGGTCGTGTCCTCCTTGCTGGATTGTGGGGCGCCCGGTTCCCGGCGCGCGCCCCGGATGGGGTAAACCGTAAATCCGTCCGGCGACGGATCGCCAGGACATGCTGGCCTGATTATAGAAGGGCGGCACCCCGTTGTCAACCGGCTCTACGCCCGGCGGACACACAAAAGTGCTTGTCGCAGCGTCTTTGTGCAGCAAAGTTTATTCCGAGTCTCCACGCTGCTAATCCCATTAGCAGCAACATGGTGCGCACGATTCCGTTTTTGCGGGGCCGCCGGCCATATAATAGTATAGGGCCCTGAGGGCTAGCTGCCGGTATACCGGCGAGATATAGATCCGTCGCATATTCTGTGGCCCGGCGATCCGTTCGCGGGTGGCCGGGCCGCCGGCAAAGGAGTGACCCATGTGTGGACGTTACACGCTTACCGCTACCCCGCAGCAGATTGCGCTGCGCTTCGGCGTGGACCCGGCGCCCGTCGCCGCTGACCTGGCACCGCGCTATAACATCGCGCCCAGCCAGGCCAACCCGGTGGTCGTCAACCAGGATGGCCCGGCGCTGGCGCTGATGCAGTGGGGGCTGATCCCGTCCTGGTCGCGCGAGCCGAGTTCGCGCTACTCGACCATCAACGCGCGGATCGAGACCGTGGCCGACAAGCCGGCCTTCCGCGGGCCGCTGCGCAGCCGGCGCTGCCTGGTCCCGGCCACCGGCTACTACGAGTGGCAGGCCCGGCCCGGCGCACCCGCCCGCGCGCCCAAGCAGCCTTACTTCATCACGCTGGGCCATGACGGCGGGCCGGGCGAACTGTTCGCATTCGCCGGCCTCTACGACATCTGGCGCGCGCCCGACGGGCAGGAGCTCGCCACCTACACCATCCTGACCACGGCGGCCAACGATCTGCTGCGGCCGCTGCACGAGCGCATGCCGGTGATCCTGCCACGCGAGGCCGAGGCGCAATGGCTCGACCCGGCGATCAGCGACCCGGCCCGGCTGCTGGCCCTGCTCCAGCCCCCGCCCGAAGACCGCATCCTCGCCTACCCGGTCTCCCCGGCGGTGAACACCCCGGCCTCCGACAGCGCGGACCTGATCGCGCCGGTGCCTGGGATAGCGGCTATCCAGTTGCAGGCCCCGCAGCTTTTTTAGGCGGTGTGGCGGCGGGTCGCTCCGTGACGATCCGCCGCCAGTCCGCGAAAATCTCGTAATCGCCGGGGAAGGCCAGCGGGGGCATCGCGTCCGGGCCGAAGAAGGCCAGTTCGCTGACTTCCTCCGGCTGGGGGGCCAGGGGGGCCAGCGCTTCAGCGGTCACGCTCGCGTGGTAGGCGATCAGGATGTGCGGGCGCCCGGTGGCGCTGTAGACCCCCAGCAGGCCGTCGAGCCGCACATCCAGGTTGGTTTCCTCCTTGACCTCGCGGATCGCCGCATCCTCTACCTTCTCGCCCCGATTTACATATCCCGTAATGAAACTCCATTGGCCGCGGGCGGGATTCATGTTGCGCCGCCCCAGCAGCACCTGGCCGGCATGTTCCACCACCACCAGCGCGACTACTTTGGGGTCGGCGAAGACGACAAAGTCGCAGACCGCGCAGGCGGTCCGCATCGCGCCGCCGACCAGGCGCTTCACCAGCGCAGTGCCGCAGGCAGGGCAGTATTTGAAAGACAGGTCAGGCACGGGCGGGATTCCTTCTCTACAGGGCGGGCGGGGCCGGCGCCGCATTGCTTTTGAGAGCAGCATAGCACGCTCTCGTGATCTCGGTCAAGCGCAGACGTGACAGGCGTATAGCGCATATCTTGAACCGCCGCGCCGCCTCGCATCGTATTAGAGGCGGGATGCCGGGAGATGCTATCATGCCGCGATCCCTGGACCAAAGGAGTAACCAATGGCGAACACAAAAGAACTGGCCGCGCAATTCCTGCAGGCGCTGGTTGCCAAAGATGCGGCGACAGTGGAGGCGCTGCTGGGCGACGACGCGGCGCTACGCATCGGCAGTTGGCGGGGCAGCGAGGCGTATCGGCCCCGCGATCGGGTGCTGGCGCGGCTGCAAGCCGAGTGGGCGGGCTGGCCGGACCCCCGCCTGGAGGTTTTCGCTGTGCTCGGCGATGAGACGCACGTCGCGGTGGAGTTCCGCATCCAGGTGACGGAGCAGGGCCGCTATGTGGAGCACAACCGCGCCGCCTTCTTCACCGTCGCCGGGGAGCGTATCACGCTGATCGATCTCTACTGCCCGGAGCCGATGCCCAGCGCGCACCGCAAGGGCTGGATCGCCCCGGCCACGCTGTCTGAGGCCGAGATCCGGCAGGCGCTGGTGGAGATGCGGTCGCGGTTCGACCTGCGCGAATGGATGCCGCCGCTGCTCAATACGCAGTTCAGCCTGCGCGGCGGGCGCGGGGGCTCCGGCGATGCCCACCCCGGCAGCAACGGCGCGGGCGGTGCCCACTGGACCGCGGAGGAGGCGGACGCCCGCATCGAGGAGTTGATCGCCTATCACCGCGACCGGGGCATCGGCTTTACCTGGTATGTGGCGACCGACAACACCCCCGCGGACCTGGCGGCGCGGCTGGAACGGCATGGCCTGGTGCTCGCGGGCGACCAGGCCACCATGGCCCGCGTGGGCCTCGATAACCTGGAGGACATCCTGATCAACCCGGATATAACCGTCGAGGTGCTGGATGGTTCCGACCTGGACGCGATTGAGGCGGGGATCCAGATCACGGCGCGCTGCTTCAACTGGACGCCCGAACAGGTGGACCAATGGCGAACGGGCATCGTGGAGCGGTTGCAGAATCCAAAAATGCGCGAGGAAGAGATCTCCTATCTCGCTCGGCTCGACGGCGCCGGCGA
>CBJNAR010000419.1:0-4559 GCA_966434075.1 uncultured bacterium | reverse complement strand
TGGCTCGTCCTGCGCGGCAGCGCGAGCTTACCGGAGTCGCTGCAACACGACCTGGGCGCGGCGGCGCGGCGCCTGGTGGGCGACAGCCCGGCCCTCGCCGCCCTCCAGCCCCCGCTGACCGATGCCCAAGTGGTCGGCGCGGTGGCCGGGGGCAACCTGGTGCTGCTGCTGGCCGCGACGCTCGTGCTGCCGCTGTACGGCCTGGCGCGGCTGCTGGCGCCCCGCGCCCCGCCCTGGTGGCTGGCCGGGCTGGCCGTGGCCGTGCCCGGCGTGCTGCTGATGGCGCCGGAGTTCGACCAGGGGCTGGGGCTGGTCACGGCGGGGGCGCTCTACTGCGGCTTGCGCGGGCTGCGGACCAGCCAACCGGGGCGCGCTGTGGCCTGGGCGGCCACCGCCGGGCTCATCCTCGCCGTGGGGCTGTTCTTCACCTGGGCGCCGGTCGTCTTGTTCAGCGCGTTCGTGGGCCTGGGCTTCCTGGCCTGGGGTTACGGGCGTTCCGCGCTGTTCGCGCCCGCGGACACGGGCGGACGGCTGCCCGCCCGGCAGGTGGTGGCCTGGCTGGCCGCCCTGGTGGGCGCCACGGCGCTGGTGGAACTGGTGCTGACGGTGGGCCTGGGGTTCGACTTGCCCTATGTGCTGCAATACAATCTGAACAATGCCGCTTTCGCCGAGGCCCGGCGGCCCTACGCGGTCTGGATCTTCTTCGGGCCGCTCGATTTCCTGCAATTCCTGGGGCTGCCCCTGGCAATCGCCGCCCTCGCCGCGCTGATCCTCCCCGCCCGCGCAGCCGCCGCGCCCGCGCCCGGTGCGCCGCTGGCCCGCGTGGCGCCCTGGCTGGGCCGGATCAATCCCTACGCGGCGCTCTTCTGGGGGCTGCTGCTGGCGATCGATCTCGCCGGGCGCACCAAGGCCGAACAGGGACGGCTGTTGCTCTACCTGGCGCCCCTGGCGCTGGTGGCGGTCTATGTCTGGGTTGAGCGCACCCGCCCGGCACCGCGCATCCTGGCTGCCCTCCTCGCCGCTCAGTTGCTCGTCACCCTCGTCCTCGGCGCGCGCTGGTTCGTGCCGTGAGTTTGCCGGCGCCGGCGCCCTGACGGCGCGCCCGGGTCAGTCTCGCGGGTTGCCGCGCCGGCGGGCGGCGTACATCTGCCCGCCGGCGATGATCAGCGCGCTCGCCACCATGCCCAGTGACAGCCGATTCGCGGCCTTGCGCACGGTGCGTTCCATCTCGTCCAGGTGCGCCAGTTCCAGCCGCACGGTAAGCTGGTCGTTCGCCAGCTTGTTCAGGATCATCTCGGTGCGGCGCGGCGAGCTTTCCACCAGGTGCTTCACGTCGAGCACCCAGGCGAAGACCCGCCCCGGCGAAAGCTGCGCGCCCACCCGCTTCTGCATCACTTCGATCATGTAGTCGCGGATGAGTTGCACCGGGTCCAGTTCGGGCGACAGGACGCGCACCGTGCCGTCGAGGTTGAGCATGGTCTTGCCGAGCAGTGTCATGGCACTCGGCACCGGCGTATGATGCACATAGGCCAGCTTGGTCAGATCGAGCAGCGCCGTTCCCAGCGCCATGCGGCCCCCGCTCATATCGTGGTAGCGGCTGACCAGCGCACAGACATCCTGCGTGAACGCCCGCCGGTCGAACCGCGGCGGGATCTCGATCATTTCCAGGTAGCTATCGGCCACCCGCTCGCCCTGGCGCTCGGAAAAGGCCAGCAGCAGCAGGATGATATTGTCCTTCTGCCCGGCGTCGAAGCGGCCCACCATGCCGAAGTCCATGAGCGCCAGGCGCCCATCATCGGCCAGGAAGATGTTGCCGGGGTGCGGGTCGCAGTGGAAGATGCCGTCGATCACGATCTGCTTGAGGTAGGCCGACAGCAGTTCCTTGCCGATCAGGCGCGGGTCGCGGGCGTCGAGATCGGCGCGCGGCACGTCGGCGAGGTGCCGGCCCTGCACGAAGCTGAGGGTGAGCACGCGCGGGGAGGTGTACTCCCGGTAGACCTGCGGCGTGGTCAGGGCCGTGAAATCGGCGATCTGGCGGCTGATCAGGGCCGTGTTTTCGGCTTCCTGGCGGAAATCCAGCTCCTGGCGCAGGCTGTGCTCCAATTCGCGCACCATCTGCACCAGCCCGTAGCGCGCACCGAAGGGCGTGTAGCGGGTGGCGAAGCGGGCCATCTCGTGCAGCACTTCCAGGTCGATCTCGATGCGGTTGCGCACGCCGGGCCGCTGGACCTTGACCACGACATCCGTGCCGTCGGGCAGCATCGCGCGGTGCACCTGCGCCATCGAGGCCGTAGCGAGCGGCGCCGAGTCGAAGCGCTGGA
This sequence comes from uncultured bacterium, assembly GCA_966434075.1. Classification (GTDB taxonomy): domain Bacteria; phylum Chloroflexota; class Chloroflexia; order QHBQ01; family JAICKM01; genus JAICKM01. Next base: position 2,238 of record CBJNAR010000419.1, on the reverse strand, counting down.
ACAACTCCCCGACCGGGGCGCCGAGTTCGCGCTCGACGATGGCGATCACCTTCTCGACCGGCACCGGGCGGATGGTGTCCTGCAAACGAGCGAGCGCCGTAATGTAGTTGGCGGGCAGCAGATCCGGGCGCGTGCTCAGCAACTGGCCGAGTTTGATGAAGCAGGGGCCCAACTCTTCCAGCGCGGCGGCCAGACCCGCGGCGTGGTCGTCGCCGTCGGCATCCGGCAGCAGGGCCGGGCCGTCCTCCTCCTCATGCCGGTGGCCCACGCCGAACTGGGCCGCGACGTGATGCAACTCGTACTTGCGGGCGATCCGGTAGATTTCCATGTAGCGCTCGGGGTGCCGGGAAAAGCGGCCGGTAATGAGCGTGCGCGCGGAGTCCCCAAGGTCGACATGATCTTGCAGATGATGAGCCATAGTATGCCCTCCCCTCCCGCCCATGCTACGGCAGGTGGGTAGCCACGCACCAGTTCAATTGGTGCTCACTTTTTGCTCATCTGATTCCCGTTGCAGCGAGTCTGCGGCACGCGCATAGACTTCGGCTACAGCGGGGAATCAAATAAGCCCCGCACCATTATTGTCGGGGCTTACTTACAGGCTAGCGTTAGCCGTATTCTTCTGGCTGGGGAGCAGGGATTCGAACCCCAACTTACTGATCCAGAGTCAGCTGTCCTACCGTTAGACGACTCCCCATCGCGCTTTGCATTATACCAAAGCCAGCGGCCGTTGTCAACCTCGCGCAAACGCGCTTGGTGAGTCCATTACCGCTATAACCGTTGCGAGGCAGTCCGCAGATGGAACGCTCTATACATGACCTTCAATTTGCCAAATAGCTTGGCGCGCCGTATCGGCCAAGAATTGACCCTCTGTACCCTGAGCAGCCCATTTCTGTTGCATTCGCCGCAGAGTAGGCAAGGCACGAGAATTCTTCAGTGTGCCTAACGCTTCGACCGCTGCTGCACAAACATCGGTATTCGAGTCTTCCAGCAAAGCGATCAGAGGCGAGACAGCGGCCTCATCGCCCAAGCGTCCTAGTGCCACTGCCGTCTGGAAGCGAACTTCAGGATTCGTACTGCCTAGTGCGGCAATCAGAGCAGGGACGGATGTGCGCTGGCCTATCTCACCTAAAATAAAGGCGGCTGCCGCACGTTGCGGGAAATCGCCATTTCCCAATATATCAAGCAGCGGCGCGATGCTTGCGGAGCCGCGCTCTGTGAGTACATCCATCGCATTGTTGCGCACAATGGGATCGCGATCTGTTACTACATAGTGCAAGAGTAAATCAACAGGCACCTCCAACTCGTCCAGAACGTGGATGGAAGCCTGACGAAACACCTGGTCTGTGCTACCTCGCGCCCGAAGTAAAAACGGAACTGCCGTGTCACCCAAGAGATGATGTAATGCACTGGCAGCGTTCTCCCGAACAGTGATATCGCTGTCTTCAATAGCACGATTCAAAGGTCCAATAGCCCGTTGATCTCCGGCCTCCCCAAGCCTCAGAGCCGCAGTTGCTCGTTCATTCGATGTACCCTTTTGTAAGTCACGGATAAGCCTAGACACTGTATGAAACCCAAGCTTCTGTAAAACCCAATCATTTTTCATGAGGAAGGGGTAAATCAAGAAACTCAAGCACATAAGTACAAAAGTAGTCATGGCTCCCCAACGACCTAACTCGCGAAAAGCATTGTTAGAAGCTCTATAATAAAGAAATGCGAAAAGAGTAGTTAGTTCAATACTCAGGACAAATACCCCGATTATGATGGCTGCATGTCCGTATTTATCTTGATGATGTTTGATAATCCGAAAGGATAATATGAGCACAGCTAGGGTGCTGAGGAAAAACAAAGCCTGTAGTAAGTCCGATCCTGTGATGACCGCAAGCACTAAAAACAGAACCCATATGGGCATAGCAAAAACAAGTGCGGAAAGCGTTTTCACAGAAGCATCTTACCTCCAGCTTCGCTGCCTGCCCGGCATTGTCAACCTCAGAGCGCGCCCCCGGTTTGCCCCCCGCGCCCGCCACCCCGTACAATAGCGGTATGGAGACTATCGAGGCGCGCAGCCTACTCACGCCCACCGGGGGCTACCTGGGCGACTTCACGCATAGCCTAAACCCGTACCAGGGCTGCGTCTTCGGCTGTAGCTATTGCTATGTGGCCTGGGCGCCGGTGGCGGCGCGGGACCCGCGGCCCTGGGGTCGTTACGTCAAGGCCAAGACCAACGCGCCGGCGGTGCTG
>CBJNAR010000418.1:0-4564 GCA_966434075.1 uncultured bacterium | reverse complement strand
AGTTCCCTCGGAGCCTATATGTCCGGCGCGCTCGACGAACTGTTGAAGGGCTTCGCCGCGGCGGGGGATGCATTCGAGATCGACATCATCACCGGCGCGTCGGCGGGCGCCACCACCTCGGCGCTGATCGCCCATGGGCTGCTCTATCGCGGCGGCCAGACGGCCCTGCACGACATCTGGGTCGACAGCGTGGATATGGTCGACCTGCTGGCGCCGGACGTGCCCACCGGGGTCTGGCCGTCGGTGCTCAACGGGCGGCGGTTGCAGGAACTGGCGGCCCAGGCGCTGGCCTGGCCCAACGCGCAGGACCAGGGCACGCGCGCGGCGTTCTGCGCGCCCAACCTGACTGTGGCCATGACTATCACCAACACCAGTTCGCTGCCCTATGTCTCGCGCATCCGTCAGCCCGCCGCCGGGCGCGACGAACCGTATGTGCAGTACCGCAACGCCGAGCAGGAGACCTTCTACCTCGGCAGCCAGATCGGCCCGACCGACCCGATCTGGCAGCGCATCGGCACGGTGGCGCGGGCGTCGGCGGCCATCCCGTTCGTCTTCCCGCTGGTGCAACTCGCCCGCCGCGCCGGCGAGCCGTTCGACGACACGCAGTATATCCAGAAGCCCAGCTTCTCCGGCGAGGCCCACTTCTGGTACGCTGACGGCGGCACGTTCAACAACCTGCCGGTGGACCTGGCCTGGTATCACATCCGCAAGCGCGACTCGAACCTCGACGACCGGGTGGTGGTCGTGGTCAACCCCTGGCACCGCAGCGCCGATCCGCCCGACTTGAACCCGCCCTATCCGGGTTTCATTCCCCACGCGCTGGGCATGTTGAGCGCGGTGATGCGCGAGAGCAGCGCGCTCCAGTTCCAGAACGAGATCATCTTTCCGTCGCAGGGCGGGCTGCCCGCGAGCGGCACGCCCACGCCCACCACGCTGCCCGCGGACGGCGAGCGCGCCCTGGTCGGCGTGGACCCGGCGCCGGTGAACTTGCTCGGCAACTTCGCGCTGGTCATGCCCCAGGCCACCGACAGCCGGCTGCACGGCAACCACCTGCACGCGCTCGGCGCCTTCCTCGACCGTCGTTTCCGCGAATACGACTTCCGCCGCGGCGCCGCCGACGCCCAGCGCATGCTCCAGCAGACATTGCAGATCACCTATGACGCCGCGCGTCCGGCGGGCTTCTACGACCCCGACGGCGACCCGGCGCTCCAGGCCGACCTGTCCACCTATGCCGGTCTGGACCAGATCCCCAGCGCCCGCGATCCCAAGCAGACAGTGCGCCAGGTCTTCGAGGGCGCGCTGGGCCGGCGCATCGACGCCCTGATCAAAGCCTGGAATATGCCCGGCCCCGACCTGGTCGAGGACCCGATCGCGGCAGCCATCATCAAGCGGCTGGTCTTGCAGCAGTTGCCCGCGGGCTGGTAGGTGCCAGCGGGCAGTGGTCAGCCAGTAGCATTGTCACTCTGAACTCAGCGAAGGGTCTCGTGGAGGTGTTGTCACTCTGAGCGCAGCGAAGAGTCTCGTCTCGTGACCCCGGAGATGAGATGCTTCGCTCCGCTCAGCATGACAATGGAGCGAGGTACGCGATAGCGCCGCCCGCCCGTCAACGGGCGGGCTAGCACAACAAAGCCCGCTGGCGCGGGCTGGGCTAATCGAGGGAATACCAGGCCGCGCAGGCGGCCTTCGTAGCGCTAGCCCGCCCGTTGACGGGCCGGGCGGGGCCGACCACTGACCATTGCCCATCATCAGCCGTGGCGAACGCTGTGCACGGTCTGGGCGAGGTGCGCGTGTTCGATGGCGACGGCCAGTTGGTCGGCTAGCGTCTCCAGCATCTGCACGTCGCCGGGGCTGAAGCTGTGGGGCGTGGCGCTTTCCACGTCGAGCATGCCGATGGTGTGCCCCCGGTGGATCAGCGGGGCCACCAGCTCGGAGCCCGGCGTTTCCTGGGCGCCGGCCGGGTGGAAGCGCGGCTCGGTCGCCACGTCGTTGGCGACCACAGTCGTGCCGTGGTCGCCAACCCAGCCGATCAGTCCCACTCCGGCGGCCTGCCGGTACCCCACCGGCACGCAGGCGACATATTCCCCGGCGGACGCCTGGCACACCAGTTCGCGCGTCACCGGGTCGATCAGGAAGATCGCCACGTTCGCGTAACCGAGTTCGCGCTGGAACAGGCAGGCCACGTGATCGAGCAGGCTGGCGCTGTCGCCGGCCAGCAGCCCGGCCATGGCGTGGGCCACCCGATTGATGAGGCCGAGCCGGGTGGCCTGCTGCTGGGCCGCGGTATACAGACGCGCGTTCTCCAGGGCGATGACGATCTGCGGCGTCAGCGTCAGCAGCAGTTGCAGGTCGTCTTCAGCCAGCGGATCGGGGCTATCCGACTCGATATTCACCACGCCAAGCACGCCATCTCGGCCCGTGAGCGGCACGCAGATTTCCGAGCGCAGGGCCGGATGCACGCCGATATAATCGGGGTCGCGGCGGACATCGGGCACCAGGGCCGGCTGCCCCGTACGCACCACGCGGCCTACCACGCCGTCGGTGAGCGGGATCGCGGGGATCGCGCGGATACCCTCATACCCATACCAGGCGCGAAAATAGAGGTGTGTGTCCTCGATCAAGGCCACGCTGATCAAGCTATGGCTGAAGGTGGCGCCCAGCACCTCCACGATGCGCCGGCATAGCGCATCGACATCGAGGATCTGGATCAGGCTGCGCGCCGTTTCATAGAGCACGGCCAGGTCGCGGCTGCGGCGCGCCAGCGCCTGGTTGCTGCGCTCCAACTGGTGGATCTGGTGGCGCAACTGCTGTTCGGCGGCCTGCAGTTGCAGCCCCGCGAAGGCGCGCGCCGCCGCCGCGCCCAGCGTATCGGCCAGTTCGAGGTCGTCCGCGCTGAAGTGGTGGTAGCTGCTGTGGTAGGCCAGGCCGAGCGCGCCCAGCGTTTTCCCGCCCGCTCGTAGGGGGATAAAGATCCCGCTGCGCCAGCCGTACCGGGTCAGCAGCGTCGGGCGCGGCGGGCTGAGCAGGTTGGGGATGTCGGCGATAGCCACCGGCTGCTCCGCCGTCATCAGTTCCCACATCAGCGGATAGATAGCCGTGTCGGTGGTGGCCCACGGCTCGAAATCGCCTGCGGCGTGCCAGCCCCAGCGCGCCACCACCTGCGGCCCCGGCGGCGTGGCGCAGCCGGCCGGCGGGCCCGCCTGGGCGTCGATCTCCAGCAGATAGACACTCTCCGCGCCGAAATGGTCCTGCGCCAGGCGGGCGGCGGCGGCGACAAGCCCCGCCTCATCGTCCACGTTGGGGAAGCCCCGGCTGATCTCATAGAGCGACTGCATGTGCGCGGCCAGGCGCTGCTGCTCCTGGTAGGTCAGACTCTCCGGCCCCAGGGGGCGGGGCGGCGGGGCCGGCAGGGCGGCCAGGCGCGGCACTGCGCTGGTGCTCGGCTCGGCCATGCGCGCAATCGCCTCCAGGTATTCAGCCCCGGCCGCGCGGTCGCGCTCGATGACCCGCAGGAAGGCGTCGGCGATGTCGGGCTTGAAGTGCCGCCCGCTCGACCGGCGGATCTCGACACACGCCTCGTGCAGCGTGCTGGCCGGTTTGTAGGGCCGTGGCGTGGTGATCGTGTCGAAGGCGTCGGCCAGCGCGATCACGGCGGCACCCAGCGGGATCGCGTCGCCTTCCAGCCCATCGGGGTAGCCGCCGCCCGCCCAGCGTTCGTGATGCGAGCGCACCATGGGCACAATCGGCGCCAGCGCCGCGCTGTTGCCGGCGCTCAAGATGTCGGCCCCCTTCGCCGAGTGCGCGCGCATGATCGCCCATTCGTCGGCGGTGAGCCGGCCCGGCTTCTGCAAGATGTAATCGGGCACGGCGATTTTGCCGATGTCGTGCAGCAACCCGGCCAGTTCGATGGTCTCGACCTGTTCGTCCGGTAGGCCCAGTTCCCGCGCGATCAGCCTACAGTAGAAGGCCACCTGCTGCGAGTGCGAGTGAGTGTAGGCATCGCGCGCGTCGACCGTGGCCGCCAGGCTGCGCACCGACGCCAGGTACAACTGGTGTTCGCGCTCGCGCACGGCTTCCAGGGCGATGCGCGGCGTCAGGTCGCGGCAGATGGCCTGGAGCAACATCTGCCCACCCACCCGCACGCGGGTCATGCGTAATTCCACGGGGAGGGGACTACCGTCCTTACGCAGCATCTGCATTTCGACGCGCACCGGTCCCGCCGCCAGGCCCTTCAGAATACTTTCGCCCTCCCGGCTTTGCATAAACCCGGTTCGCAAGGCATCCGCCGTGCGCGCCCGCAGTTCGTCGCGGCTGTAGCCGAACAGGGTCGCGGCGGCTTCGTTGATCTCGACATAGCGCCCGCGCTCGTCGGTCACGAACACGGCATCCACCGCCTGGTCCAGCAGCGCCCGGTAGCGCACCTCTTCTTCGCGCGCCCGCGCATAGAGCCGGGCATTGTGCATGGCGGGCGCCAGCCGGGCCGCCACCTGCTCCAGCAACTCCACCTGCGCCGCCGTATAGGCGTGGGGTTCGGTGCTCTGGATCGAGAAGAGGGGCGGTACCTCGA
>CBJNAR010000417.1:0-4575 GCA_966434075.1 uncultured bacterium | reverse complement strand
GGCCATCCTCTCCTTCGGTCAGCACGTCGGTGCCGAGGATGTCGGCGGGCATCAGGTCGGGGGTGAACTGGATGCGGCTGTAGCTGAGGTCCACGCATCCAGCCAGGGTGCGCACGAGCAGCGTCTTGCCGAGGCCCGGCACGCCCTCCAGCAGCACATGGCCGCCCGCCAGCAGGGCCGTCAACACGCCGCGCACCATGTTGCGCTGGCCGACGATGATGCCCGCGAGTTCCGCTTCCAGGGCGGCGACCTGCCGCTGCACTTCGGCGCCGATGGGGTTGTTGGTCACGATGGTCTACTTTCTTCTCATAGCCGGCCCCGGTAGCTGGGCGGCGGGCCGGGCCGGTGGCAAACCGGCCCCTACAAGGCTAGCAACGTCGATGGTGGCGGGCCGGGTTGCAACCGACCCCTACAAGCGGCTAATTATCCGGGCTGAAATAGCGCTGGACCAGGTCCCAGCGGCTGACCGGCGGGCGGGTGGTCTCGCCCTGCGCGGTGACGGCGCTGCCGGGCCGCACCGGCTGCGGGGCGCCGATGCCCGCGCTTTCCCCGGTGCCCGGTCCCTGCGGATCGTTATTATCGCCGGGCTGGGTGGGGCCGCTATCGGGGCGCCCCTCCAGTGCAAACGGGTTATCGCCGACGTTGAGTTGCTGCTCGTCGGGCGGGCCGAACACGCGGGTGCCCTGCCCCGACCCGGCGCCACCGGCCCCGTTGGGGGCTTGCTGATCGCCCTGGTTCGGCGGATCGCCCTGGGCCTGCTGGTCGCCTTGCCCCTGCCCTTGCTGGTCGCCCTGTTGCTGACCCTGCCCCTGCTGGTCGCCTTGCGCCTGCTGGTCGCCTTGGGCTTGCTGGTCGCCTTGCGCCTGCTGATCGCCCTGGCTCTGCTGCGGGTCGCTCTGTCCTTGTTGGGCCGCCTCGGCGGTGGCCTGCGCGTCGGGCGAGGTGCCCGCGCCGGGCGTGGGCGGCGCAGGGAACTGCTTGGCTAGCTCTTGCTGCGGCACCACCTGGTCAGCGGTTTGCCGGGCGGCATCGGCCAGGTTCTTCAGGCTGTCGGCGATACTCTTGTAATCGCCGCTGTGCAACGCGTCGGCGGCATCCTGCTCGGCCTGGCGCAAGTCGGGCGGGGTGGTGGCGGGATCCTGCGCGGCGCGTTGCAGGGCGTCGCCCAGGCCCTGCTTGGCGTCGGGCGAAAGCTGATCGTTCTGCTGGCCTAGTTCTTCGAGTTGCTGGGCGGCCTGCTCGGTGTTGCCCTGGCGCAGGCTGTCGCCCGCTGCCTGGGTGGCGCTTTGCTCGCCGAGCGCCTGGGCCAGCCGCTGCAACGCCTCCTGGGCCGCGTTCGAGGCCGCGGCCTGCTGCATGGCGGCATTGGGGTCGGTCGCGCTGCCGGAGGTGCCGCCGGGGTCGCCCGCGGCGTTGCCGGCGGACGGCGTGGCGCCGGTCGCAGCGGCGGGCGGCGGGGTCGGGGGCGTGGCGCCCGGTAAGCCGTCGGGCGGGGTCGGCGAGAGCGCCGCGGCGGCGGCCTGTGCGGTATCGGGACCGTTGCCCGCCTGGAACGGCGCGAAGCTGTCGGGCACGCCCTTGAGGATGAGCAGCCCCAGCGCCAGCGCCAGCAAGCCCGCGCTGAAGCCCGCCATCGGCCAGGGGCTACGCACCGGGTAGACCGCATCCGCCGGCGCCGATTCCAGCAGCGCCGCGGTGGTCGTGAGTTGGGTGGCAGCCAGCGGGGCCGGCGCGCCCGCCGCCAGCAGTTCCACCGCCGTCAGCACGCGCTGGCGGTTGTCGAGCCGCGCGTCGAGCATCGCCGCGATCTCCGCCGGCGTGGGTCGCTGCTGCCATTCGACCAGCAGCGCGGCCAGGGGCAGCAGCACCGTCCAGGCCAGGCCCACCGGCAGCCACTGGGGGAACGGGCGGGCCAGGTAGTAGAGCCCGGCCACGAGCAACCAGTATCCGGCCACGGCGAGCGCGGTCCAGGCCAGATACTGGCCGCGCCGGTCGCGCCGGATGCGGCGCTGATAGGCGGCCAGTTGCACGGACAGGTCGAGCGGGCCGGGCGGCGGGGTCATAGCCATGACGCGGTCTCCTCTGGTAGCACCGGGGGGCGCGGCATCCGGGCGGCGCGCAGGCGGCGGCGAACGGCGGCCAGGGCGGTGCCGATCAGTCCCAGCGCGCCCGCGCCGAGCGCGGCCAGCCCCGCCGCCCGTTCCATGCCCCAGATGTCGGCGAGAATGCGGTTGGCCTCGGCCACGCGCGGGGCGTCGCCCAGGGCGGCCAGCGCCGCGCCGGCCTCGCGGGCGGCCTGCTCGGCGTCGGTCACGCGCCACGCTTGCTGCGCGAGGCGGGCGCGGTCGAGCGTCGCCAGCGCCTGCACGCCCTGGGCCGCCTGGCCGGCGATGCTTGCCGCCTGGTTCCGCCGGTCGGTTAACTGCAGGGCGGCAAAGGTCGCCAGGGCGTTGGTCGCCTGCTGCTGCGCGCCGGCATAGTCGTGTGCGGCCAGGGCCGTCCCGGCGGCGGCGGCCTGCTGTGTAGCCTGCTGGGCGCGCTCGGCGTTGACGCGGGCGTTCATCGCCGCCGTCAGTTGCGCCATGCGGCCCAGGTCGCGGTAGAGCGCCTCGGATTGCTTGAAATAGGCGGCGGCCTCGGCAAACTGCCCGGCGTCATACAGCGTCCGCCCCGGCGCGAGATCGGAGGCGCGCAACACGTTCTTGCGCCAACCGTCGGTGAAGAAGCCGGGCAGCCAGTCGCGCCACTGCGTCTCCAGTTCGGCGGCGGAGACGCCGAAGCCCTCGGCCAGCGCGGCGGACCACGCGTGCCCGGCGCGCAGCCCGGCCAGGAAGCGCGTGTAGGCGCCCATGCCGTAGCGGTCGGCCAGGAACGCCATCACCGTGTAGCTCTCCGGGTAGGCCACGTCGAGTTGCCGCTGGAAGCGGCGCGTATTGGTCAGGTCGTCCCAGGAGAGCAGATCGACGCCCTGGGCCTGGGCGGCCTGTAGCGCCTTCACCACCTCGCCGGCGCGGCTGTCCGACAGTTCGTTGTACTGGGCCAGCCCTTCCTGGAATCCGATGGGTAGTTCCTGGTTGGACAGCGCGCCCGCCACCACATGGGTCATCTCGTGGCGGAAACTCTCGCGGGCCAGTTCGGGCGGCGCCGCGCGCAATCGCTCGACGGCCACGCCGATCTCTTTGCGGTCGGGGATGGCGTGGGCCAGCACGCCAGGGTGGAGTTCGGCCAGAGGGTTGGCGGCGGTGTACTCGGCCTCGGTGTTGTAAATCACCAGGATCAGCCCGGTCACGGGGTCGGCGCCGAGGAGTTCGCTGACCGTGCTGTCCATGTCGTCGACGAAGCCCGCATACCAGTTCGCGGTCTGCTCTTCGCCCGCGGGGTAATAGATGGTGAAATAGCGGGTGGTGAGCTGGGGTACGTCGGGTTCCGCGGCAGACACACGCGGGCTCGCGGGCACGGCCAGTAAGAGCAAGAGCCCCAGGCACCCCACCCCGATGCGGATTGCGGCAACAGCACGGTTCATGTCTGGTCTGCGCATTCTAGGGGGTCGCCGCAGGGAGCGATCACCCAGGAGAGGTCATTATACCATATTATGGCGTGATTGTACTCCTGTTTTGCCCGTGATCACGCATGATTTTTCAGATCAAATTCCTGCCGCCTCCGCCCTCCAGTCCGGCCCATAGGGCAAATCAGCCCTGGACGGGGTCCGCCTCCAGATGTAGAACGGTCCACCCAAATTCCGCCATATGAGATCCAACAAGGGCCAGATGCCCGGTCCTGCGGTCTCTGCTAAGATATTCATGACGGCAACGAGGACCTACAGTCCGGAGGCCGCAAACCAGGGCCAATAAAATAGTAGTAGACTTCGCGGCAACGCGAACAGGGGCCGGCCCCCCATAGGCCGGAGAGCAGGAAAGATCAGGGTGGCTCAGATGGAGATCGAGCAGACGGGTATCGTGAAAATTCGGGTTTTGATTGTCGACGATTCGCCCTGCATGCGCGACAGTCTGTGCACGGCCCTGAGCTTTGACCCGGCCCTCGAAATCGTCGGCGAAGCCACCGACGGCGCCGAAGCGGTGAAGATGGCGGCGCATCTCCAGCCCGACGTGGCCCTGGTCGATCTCGAAATGCCCCTCGGCGACGGCTATGTCAGCACGCAGGAACTGACCGAGCGCCGCCTGGCCCGCGCGGTCGTCGCGTTGAGCATCCACAGCGACGCCGCCAGCCGGGCGCGGGCCCGCGCTGCGGGCGCCACCGTGTTCCTGCCCAAGGGCACCCCCATCGGCCCGCTGGCTGCTGCCGTGCGCCGGGCGGGCGAGCAGGCGACTCCCCGGCGCACCGGGGAGTCCGCCGCGCGGCGAGCGTTCCAGATCCGCTCCTGGGCCCTGCCCGCCGCGACGCCCGCCTCGTAAGCCGCAGGGCACGGGCCGGTTTGAAACCGGCCCCTACATCGCAACCGCGGCGTTACGGCGCCTGTCAAGCGCCCCCGCCGGTTGCAAATCGGCCCCTACCCCCCATCTGGTGACGAGCCGGTTGCAAATCGGCCCCTACCCCCCATCTGGTGACGATCCGGTC
>CBJNAR010000416.1:0-4580 GCA_966434075.1 uncultured bacterium | reverse complement strand
GAGCAGCAGCAACTGCTCGTAGTTCTGGGCCAACCCGGCGGCCATGGTCCAGACGCCCCAGAGCGCCGTCACCACCAGGATCAGCTTGCGGCCATAGCGGTCACCGAGCATGGCCCAGATGGGGCCGAAGATCATGCGGGCGAACTTGCCGATGCTGGTGAGCACGCCCAGCGCGCCCAGGTTCAGGCCGAGATCGGCGCGCACCACCGGGAAGAGGCTGTTGATCAGCCCGCCCTCCGAGTTCTCGACCGCCTGCAATAACGACAATACACCGACGGTGGTCCACCGTTTCCTGGACGCAGCGGTCGCTGCCGGCTGTTGTGCTGCGGGGGTTGCAGCGGAAATCACATCGCTCATTTCTGGCCTCCCTGCTGAAATGGACTTGCTATTGCCGGCGCAAACAGAACCGCCCGGCGTACCTTGTTTCTAAACAGCGCGCATGGTTCACTGTGCCTGCACCTTCCGCATTGACCGTGCCACATCGCACCTGTAGATATAGTACCAGCCGGCCGGCCCGTTGTGGTATCCACGCGGGTACCCACCCGGATACAAAAAGTGATACAACAGCGGCAGCGAGGGATAAGCCCTGCCCGCCCCGACCGGCGCACTCACGCCCAGCAAGCACGCGGTTGGGGCAGAGGCGCATGGGCCGATTAGCTGTGCCGCGCGGGCATCAGCGCGGCGAGGGTTTTGTAGCCGATGAGCTGGATGCCCTCGTTTTTCAGATGGGCTTTCAACTCAGGCCGCATGAACACTTCATAGTCGCCCACGCGGCCCGGCCAGCTTGGAGTCAGGGCGCGCGTTTCGGGCGTGTCCTTCGTCGGGTGGAAGGCGAAGTGGGTCAGGCCGGGTTGCAGGTTGCTGATCACCTGTTTGGCGAACTCCAGCCGGTCTCCCTCGACCACAATCGGCATCCCGGCAATGTAGTCCGGCACAGGGATACCCGCGGCCGTCAGGGCCTGCGCGGTTTCCTCAACGCTTTCCACGGCGTCACGGATGGCCTGCAAGTCGACCCCGCCATAGGGGTTCGGCGCCGTGGGGTCGGCCGGCGGGGCGGCGGGCAGGCCCATCGTCGCCATGCGCATCAGCACCGGCAGGATGTGATACTGCGCGGCGACCGCGACAAAGGGCCGCACCAGCTCCTTGTTGTAGAGGATGCCGTGGTGGCTGTCGAGGTGCGTCGGGGTGAGGCCCAGCATGAGCGACAACTGGATCTGCGCCGCCACCTCGCGGATAATCACGTCGGGCGCGGCCCGCCGGGCGGTGTCCGCCGGGCGGCGGTGGAAATAGCCCGCCTCGTCCACCAGACCCGAGTCCGGGCCGGGGTTGGACACCGGGCGCCAGCGGTACGCCGCGTGCTCGGACGTGACCGGCAGGTGCAGGCCCATGTCCAGGGCGGGGTTCTCGCGCACCAATCGGGCCAGTTCCGGGAACCAGGAACTGGGCGTCATGGCTGACCCGGTGGTGATCGTGCCAAAATCCATCAACTCCAGGTAAGCGTCGATGCTCGCCTGAGTGACGGCCACATCGTCGGCATGGATAATAACCACGCGGTCTTGCTCGGAAAAGCCGAGCTGCTTCAAAGCCGGATTAAACATGTCATCTTCTCCCGTTACTTGCTCAATGCCGTTCAAAAACTTACCGCGAAGACGCGAAGGGCGCGAAGATCCTTTGTAACCGTCCGGTTCTTCGCGCCCTTCGCGCCGTCGCAGCACCCGCTAGACGCTCCCGCCTAGCTCACCACATGCGCGGCTTCCGCGATAGGGGCGCTCGGCGCAGCGGCGGGCTGGCCCAGCAGCGCCAGGTCCACGCCCCGCGTCTCGCGGGCGCTCCAGGCGGAGGCGGCGGCAATCAGCATGGCGGCGGCGGCGAAGACGGCCACCGGCACCCAGCCGGTGCTGCCCTGGCCCTTGATCGCCTGCATGATGGTCGGGGCAAACCCGGCCGCGATAAAGCCCAACTGCGTGCCCAGCGCCACGCCGGTGTAGCGCACGCGGGTGGGGAACATCTCGGTGTACATCGAGGCGCCTACGGCATTGGCGGCCGTGCCCACCAGGCTCATCACCACGTACATCAGGAAGATCATCCCGAAGTTGCCGGAAGACAACACCGCGAAGAACGGGAAGAACAGGATCGCCGTGGCGATCATACCGCCCGCGAAGACGGGCCGCCGGCCCACGCGGTCCGAGAGGGCCGCCCACAACGGCTGGGCGATCAGCCCGGCGACGCCGCTGAGCGTGCCGGCGATGAGCATATCGTTGGCGGGTACGCCCACCGTCTGCACGGCATAGGCCAGGCCGAACACGCTGATCGCGCTGCCGCTGACCGCCAGCAGGCTACAACCGATCACGCGCAGCACGCTGGGCCAGTAGTCGCGCAGCACCACCATGATCGGCACCTTGGCCTCGTGGTGCGCCGCTTTGGTCTCGACGAAGGCTTCGGTCTCCTTGACGCTGCTGCGGATGTAGAGCGCGACCAGCACCAGCGGGCCGGCCAGCAAAAACGGGATGCGCCAGCCCCAGGAGAGCAGGGTGTCCTGGCCCATGCTGGCGATAGGGATGAAGATGGCCGACGCGATCAGGGTGCCGAACGAGGTGCCCTGCATGGTCCAACTGGTATAGAGTCCGCGCTTCGCCTTGGGCGCGTGTTCCAGCGACAGCGAGTTCGAGCCGGCCTGCTCACCCCCGGCGGACAGGCCCTGGGCCAGCCGCAGCAGCACGAGGATAATCGGCGCGGCGATGCCGATCGTTTCGTAGCCCGGCAACAGACCGACCAGGAACGTGGCCAGCCCCATCAGCACCAGGGTGGCGGTGAGGGCTTTCACGCGGCCCAGCTTGTCGCCCAGGCTGCCGAAGACGATGGCCCCCAGCGGGCGGGCCACATAGGCCACGCCGAACGTGGCGAAGGATGCCAGGAGCGCGCCCGTGGATCCCAACGCCTGAAAGAAAACCTTGTTAAAGACGAGTGCCGATGCCGTGGCGAAGAGCACGAAATCGAAGTACTCGACCGTGCTGCCCAGGAACGCGCTCAGCGCGGCCCGCTTCGCCATGGCCGTGTTAGGCGCGTTGGGGGTGCCTTGCGCCGTCTGTATATTAGTAGCCATCCTACCTTCTCCTTATGTGCTTGACCGGGCCAGGCGCGTCCTACCGCGACCACCCCGTCGATCCGACCGATTCCCGATGCGGGCTTGCCGCATCGTGCTTGGTTATATTATCGCCCCGCCGCCGGGGCCTGTGGTATCCACGCGGATACCCGCCCGGATACAAAAAGTGATACAATGGCGGCGGCAGCGCGAGGATCCAACCCCGCCATATCGCCCGACCGCCAGCCCGGTCGCGATGGGGCGAAGGAGGATGTGTGATGGAGCATGTGGCAACGTTCGGCGGGTGGCTCAGCGCGTACCGCCAGGCCGTCCACCTGCAACGCGCCGAACTGGCGGCCCGCATCGGCTGCGCGGTGGTCACGCTGCGCAAGATCGAGGCGGACGAGCGCCGGCCCTCGCGCGACATGGCCGAGCGCCTGGCCGAGGTGCTGGCGATCCCGGAGCAACGCCGCGATGTGTTTATCCGCGTGGCCCGCGGCGAACTGCCGCTCGCGCGCCTGGCGATCGCCCCGCCTGCCGCCCCCGGCCCCACCAATTTGCCGGCCCCCACCACCGCGCTGGCCGGGCGCGAGCGCGAAATCGCCGACATCCAGGCCATCCTGGCCCGTCCGGAGGTGCGCCTGCTGACGCTCACCGGGGCGCCGGGCGTCGGCAAGACACGCCTGGCGCTGGCGGCGGCCCAGGAGATGAGCGACCGCTTCACCGACGGCATCTTTTTTGTCGCCCTCGCGCCGCTGAGCGACCCCAAGCTCGTCCTCGTCTCCATCGCGCACGCCCTGCACGTGGGTACATCCGGCGGCCAGACCCTCGACGAACGCCTGGGGCGCTACCTGCGCACGCGGCGGGTCTTGCTCGTCCTCGACAATTTCGAGCATCTCCTGGCTGCCGCGCCCCACCTGACCGAACTGCTGCGGGCCGCCCCCCAGCTTAAGCTGCTGGTGACCAGCCGGGGCGCGCTCGAACTGTCGGGCGAGCACCGCTTCACCGTGCTGCCGCTGGCCGTGCCGCCCGCCGCGGAGCACCTGCGGCAGCCGCTCACCGTGGCGGAGGCCGAGGCGCGCTATCCCGCCGTCGCCCTGTTCATGCAGCGCGCCCAGGCGGTGCATCCCGGCCTGGCGCTGACCTCCGCCGATGTCGCAGCGGTGGGCGAGATCTGCCGGCGCCTCGACGGGCTGCCGCTGGCGATCGTGCTGGCCGCCGCGCGCACCACGCTCTTCACTCCGCGCGAACTACTGGCGCGCCTCGACGACCGCTTCGCCCTGTTGAGCGCCGGCGCCCGCGACCTGCCCGCCCGGCACATGACCCTCGAAGCCGCCATCGACTGGAGTTACGGCCTGCTGGCGCCCGCCGACCAGCAGTTGTTTCGCCGCCTGAGCGTGTTTGCCGGCGGCTGCACGCTGGCCGCCGCCCAGGAGGTCTGCAACGCCGGCGGCGCGGTGGGGCGCGACGTGGTCGGCGGGATCACGGCCCTGGTCGA
>CBJNAR010000415.1:0-4594 GCA_966434075.1 uncultured bacterium | reverse complement strand
GCTACCTTTTAATCAGGGGGTCCTGGGTTCGAATCCCAGTGGGCTCACCCTAAATACTCCTAGCATTAGCCCAATCGCAAATGTTATATAGGAAGCATACATCATACTTGTAGCCGCCAATGTAGCCAATCTCTGAAAATAGTTTCCCCCTGCGCTTCGTCTCTCCCCGCCAACATACGGTCCATACTGTGGCCTACCTCTGATTCGACATGCGCGTCGGTGTGATCATAAGGATTTATGATAGCCTAATTTGCTATGGACTAGCACTTCCATGGCGGCCCGCAGGAGGCCGGGCGACACCGGCAGCCGCGTCTCGCGGTGCGACCCCCTGACTCACCAAACCCGAGATCAGGTGGCTGATTGAGCTAGGTCCACTGGACCCCATCGCAGAGGCTCGGGGTCGCCTCATATTGCTGGGGCACAATTACGCTGTAGCTGCCTACTATGGATCGGGCAGCCAAGCCACCGGGATTGGGCCCGGCTGGCTGCCGGTGGGCAGCTACTCCGGTACAGCGCGAAAAGTGTGTCAGGGTACTGAGTCGCCGCTAGGTGTGACTACAGCAGCGTTTCACATTGGGGCCGCCCACAATACCTGCTCGCCGAGGATTGGACGGGTGCTACGGCGACCTGGATCTGGTCAGGCCAGAACCACAGCAAGTCGCCGGACTGTTCCGTTTTGGGCTTTTCCGCGCCGAAGTAAGTCAATCGCTGGCTAATCGAGCGTTTGGCGGCGACGATCCAGAGATCCGAAACGGTCGACAATGCGCGCGCCTGAACGCAGGTCCAGAGCAAGGCCGTATAAACATGACGAGTCCGGTTCTGGGGTAGGTCGGCACTCAACCGTGGTCATGCCGCCCACCTCTTTATGAGTTCTTGTAGTTCTTTAGACCGCCGCCCGCGCTTTTTGGGTGGCTGCCAGTGTGGGAGCGGCACCTGATATTCCAGCAGTTCCGCTACGCTCCAGCAGTGGTCGGTCAGCCCCGCTGCTATGGCCGGCGTCCGCCGCTGACCCCACCGCTCTCGGACGGTGAGACTGTGATGCCGGGTGCAGAAATTATACACCGTGCCCACCCGATACAACCCCGTCGTCAACGTCGCGGGCCGCCGCGCCACATGCCGGCTGTGCCGTCCCAGGCCCGCCTGATGTTGGCGGAACGTCGCGTTCAAGCGCTCGATATAGGCCGTGTTGAGCCCGCCCGGCCCTTGCGTGGCCCGCACCAGCGCCCGCGCGGCGGCGCCGCTGCCGTGCGCCACACGCCGCACCACCCCAGTCACGTGCCAGCGGCGGCCCCGCCCCCGACGGCATATTGCTTGACCACTTGCCCAAGCACCAGGTGCGGCCACCCCACCCGGCGCGGGCGGCCCCGCGGCCGCGGCACCCGCTGGCGGAACGCCGCCAAGCAGACCCCCACGTCCGTGGACAACCCATCGACCACCAGCAGCAGGGGCGCGCACGCCGCACCGCGACCGATCTGGGCGGCCAGGGTCGTCAGTAGCGCGCGGTCGCGGTGCGCGCTCACCACCCCGCCCAGCCACAAGCGCGTCGCCACTGGCACCGCCATAACGATCCAGACGATCCCGGCCTGGGTCTTGACGCGCAGTTCATCGGCCTGGACCTGGCCCAGGTCGCGCGGCTGCGCGACCAGATGCGCATGGGCGGCCTGGCAATGGGTGCCCGCGCTGGCGACCCAGCGCGGGACGGTGCGTGGGTGCAAGCCGAAGGCCACGACAATGGCGGCCGCGGGACAGCTGTGGGCGACCAGGGTGACGACCAGGGTAAGCAGGTCCGCGGGATACGGTTGACGCTAGAAGGGGGTGCCGGTGCGGGCACTAAAGGTGCGGCCACAGACGGTACAGCGGTAGCGCTGCTCGCGTTGGCTATGGATGGTGATGTTGCCCCGGCCGACCTGCCCCCTTGCCAGATAGGCGGAATTGGGGCAAAATTGGCATTGCGGATCCACGGGCAACCTCCAGAGTTGTGAGCTCACGGCGATTGTACCGAGATCCGCATCATTTGTCACATTGTTAAGGTACGTCCACGGTTGAGTGCCGACCTCCCCGGTGCTGCCACCCGCATTCGTGAGGAGCGCAATCTCCAGTTGGAGCCGTCATACGCAAAGGTCTTCGCTCCGCGCCAAGTTGAAGCCCGCGCCTACTTAGGGCCAGAAGCATGGGCAACCGCCTGGGCTGCAGGCCAAACCATGACGCTGGACGAGGCGATTGCTTATGCGCTGACCGAGGATACCGAGATAGATCCGGGCCAGTAGCATTATAGAGCGAACGAAGTAACAAGCAACGAGGGGCACACGAGTACGTGCGCCTCGTCGTTCTTCGTGACCCGCGCGGTGAACCGCAGCCTGTGCCAAGATCTCCCTGCGCTTCTATTTCGTACCGGCCTGCAACAGCTCGATCGCCTTGCGAATCCCCGGATCGGCGTCCTCGCTGGTCACTTGCCAATCGCCGGTGACCACGACATCTGGCTTCAGCCCGCGCCCTTCCACAACGGCGCCGGGCGACGGCTCATACACCTGGGCCAGCACCTCCAGGTGCGACCCATCCGCCAGGTCGTATGGCTGGATCAGCCCGGTGTAGCCGGGCGTGGGCCGGCCCACCAGCCGTGCCCGCCCGGCGGTCTGCAAGGCGGCCGCCCACATTTCAGGGATCCCGCCGGTGTCCCCGCCCACCAGCATAATGACCGGCACGTCTTTGAGTTGCGTGTACAGCCGCCGGGGCTCACCTCCCATCGGCTCGCTGCTAAGTCGCGACACCAGGCGACCGCCGTCCCCGGTCATAAAGTCACGAATGAGCGGCGAGAGGGCATCCGCCTGCCCCCGCCCGGTGTAACGCAAGTCCAGAATCAGCCCCTGGAGCGGAGATCCTTTCAGGAGACTGGTGAGGCCGTTTTCAATCGCTGTGCGGGTGCTCTCCTGGAACAGCCCCGGCACCCAGACGTAGCCGATACCGGGCGCCGCTGCCAGCCGGCGGGCTTCGACCTGTGGATCGCTGGTGATGACGCGCCGAGTCATCGTCACATCGCGTGGCGCCTGGCCCGGTGAGCGGACAGTGAGCCGGACCGCCGATCCCGCGGCACCCCGCACCCGCGCCCGCCAGTCATCGATATTGGTGGGCTGTGCCCCATCCACCGCAAGGACGACATCGCGCCGGCGGATACCGGCCTGGGCCGCCGGGCTATCCGGCCAGACCTCGGCGATCGCGATCTGGCCGGCATCCTCCACGAACAAGATCCCCACGCCGGTGTAGGGTTGGCCCAGGTCAGAGACCGGGGACGGCATTGTAGGGGTCTCAAAGGTGGTCGCGCCGTTGTCATGAAGTTGTTGGACCAATTCGGTCATGACCGCATAGAAAGCGGACGCGGTGGAGGCGGCGCGTACCTGGGGTTCCAGCTTCGTCCGAACGGCATCCCAGTCCACCCCGTTGAGATTTGTGTAGACATAGCTCGCGCGGATCTTCTCCCAGGCGTCGGTGAACACTTGCTCCCGCAACGCTAAACTCGGCGCCGGAGAATTATCGGGGCCGTTCGTTGGAGTACCCGCCACGGCAGTTGGGGCGACAGAGGGAGTGGCCGCACTCACCGGGGTTGTGGAGGCGTTCGCAACCGCCCCGCCACCCGCCGATATCGCCGTAGGTGAAGGCGCGGCCACCCCACTGCCGTTCTCGCACCCGGTGAGGATCAGCACCACGCTAGCGAGAGCCCACGGCAGCAGGCGCCGGTAACAGAAGATCGCGAGTAAACGCACCAGCATGTCGCATTTCCTTTCTTTAGCCGGAGCCCAGGCCCGTGAGTAGGATCTGTACCAGCGAGGGGCATAATCGCCGGCATCTAGGACACTGCTGGTACAGATCCTACCTGATCGTTACTCCTGGCTTACGCTAGCTCGTGTAACCTGTGAAGCCTTAGGGTGATTCGAACGCTGCTGAGGACATACCGCATGGCATCTGCAGGCGACACGTATCGGGCGGCTGGCCCACCCCGCTGCTGCCGTCGCCCAGGGCACCACCGCTGATGTAGCCAATGGCGTTGGCAAGGTCGGTACTCAGCACCTGGCCCGTGCTGTAGAGGGCGTAAGCCTGCGCGATAAGCTGGTTCACCGACCAGCCATCGACCGCACTACCCGCCAGGTGATAGACGCTGATGCCCAACAAGGGGTTGGCCGCGACATTGAGTTCCGCCGTGAGCAGGGCGCGCCGGACCGTGTTGTGCCCGCACTGCGGCGTCAGGTAGCACTGGGCCTGGCTGATTGTGATGGGCGCAAAATCGGTGTGATCCAGGAAGCTCTGGAACTGGGCGTTGCTGTAGCCGGAATGGTTCCCCGCCCAGAAGCCGGGACTTTTCACGAAGGCACATGGATTCACGGTGCTGCACGGAGTGGGCGTCGCCGTTGGCGTGTCGGTACTAGTCACCGTCACCGTCGGCGTATCGGTGGGGGTGTCCGTCGATGTCGGTGTGGCTGTCGCCGTATCCGTGGGCGTCGCGGTAAAGGTCGGCGTATCGGTCGGCGTATCGGTAAAGGTCGGCGTATCCGTCGGCGTCGCGGTAAAGGTCGGCGTATCCGTCGGCGTCGCCGTATAGGTT
>CBJNAR010000414.1:0-4623 GCA_966434075.1 uncultured bacterium | reverse complement strand
AGGATGGCGCCGTCGTCCGCGCGGCGCACGGCGAGGCGGGCGGGCGTCCAGCCCTGCCCGGCCTTGAAGGCGCCCCATTCCCAGGCTTGCAGCAAATGGCCCGCGGGCTGCGCAGCCACAAAGCGGTCCCAGGCGGGCGCCTCGGCGTCCGGCAGCAGGCCGGCGCGCAGGGCCGGGCGCGTGGCGGCGGGTCGAGTCGTGGTAGTCATGGCGTGCCACTATAGCCCAGCCGGGCGCGGCTTGTCAAGCGAGCTATCAGCGGTCAGCCGTCAGCCGTCAGGAGACGAGGGACACGGAGGCACACCCGGCACGGGGCGGTCAGCACTCAGCAAGCGTTTCGGGTGGGCGTCCTAGTTTAGCATCCCGGCGGGCGGGGCAACCTCTCCCCCTACCCCTCCCCGCCGCGGGGAGGGGAGTTACTTTCCCTCGCGAGGGCGATCCCCCACCGCCGCGAGGAGGGGAGTTACTTTCCCTCGCGAGGGCGATCCCCCACCGCCGCGAGGAGGGGAGTTACTTTCCCTCGCGGGGGCGATCCCCCCCTTCCCGCCGCGGGAAGGGGGGACAGGGGGGTTAGGTTGGTCGGGCGCCCGGATGTCGCCTTGCGCGTGCAAACGCATGACGCACACCCAAACGTCTCCTGACGGCTGACGGCCGACCCCTGACGGCTGATAGCTGACGGCTGATAGCTGACGGCCGACCGCTTTCGTGCTATAATCGCAGGACAAGGAGTCGCATGAGGAGGGCGCATGGAGACAGCGACACCCAGCGGGCTGGTGGTGGCCGTGCTGCCGCCGGCCAATGTGCCGGACGCCGTGCAGGCGATGGTCGCGCTGCCCGCGGCGGGCGGGCGCCGCGCGGGGCGCGACCTGGTCGCGCGGGCCATCCTCTGTCTGCGCCAGCCCCCTGCGGACTTGCCCGCCACGCTGGCCCAACGCTGGCCCGACCTGCCCATCCGCCTGGCGACGGGCGGCAGCGCCGACGGCTTCGCGCGGATGCTCGGCGCGACGGGCGTGCCCGCGCCGTTGCTGCCGGAGTATGTGCTGGCCTGGCAGGAGGACAACGGCATCCTGCTGCTGCCGGGCGTCGCGCTAGACCGCCAGGACGCCGTGCGGGCCGCGCTCACGCCCTATCTGCGAACCGGCAGCAGCCTGGGCACCATCGGCGGTCCCGGTCCCGGCCCCGGCCCGCGCACCCCCGAAGCGCCCTCGTTCGCCTTCTACGCCACGGCCCCGCCCGCCGCGCCCATGCCCGGCGGCGACACGGAGCACACCACCGAGCCCAGCCCAGACACGACCGGGCGGAAACCACCGGTCTTCCGGATCCCAGGTGGGATAGAGGCGCCGCCGTTTATAGGGCCGGACATCGTGAACGCCCCGATACCTGGCGCCGACCTGTGGATCGGGGGTATACAACGTCCGGCAAGCGAGGGCACCATCCCGGAAGCCGACCGCCCGCCCGCGATTCCGGTGGTCGAGCGCTATGCCGTGGTGCAGGCGCCGGCCATGGTGCTGCCCCAGCAGATCTTTGCGCTAACCGTCACGCTGAAACAGCAGGCGCCGCCCGAGGCGCCCAACGCCCCGGCCCTGCACGCCAAGCTGACCCGCGACGCCACGGGTGGCGCGACCGGCGCGCCGCCCGTGTCGGTCATCATCTACGCGACGGCCTTCGAGGTCATCGGCCCGGCGCGCGCCGACCTGCCGGTGGTGGAGAACGCCGACAGCCCGCCGGCCGGCTTCCAGTTGCGGTCGCGGCCCGGCGTCACCGGCGAGCAGCAGATCAGCATCACCTTCTTGCAGGCCACCGCCATCCTGGGCCGCGTCGTCGCCAACGTCAAGGTCGGCGGCACGGCGCCCATCGTCACCTACGAGGTGCCTATCGCGGGCAGCGACGGCGAACCGGGCACCGGCGGCGAGACCGTGACGCCCGATGTGCTGCTGCATATCGACCGCATCGTGCAGGACGGGCGCGACCACCTGCACTTCCAGTATAGCTGGCCGCAAAACGGCGAACTCGATTATGCCGAAGGCGGCACCGTCGAGTTGAACAATGTCGAAAGCTGGGCCCAGGCGCAGTATGCCAACCTCAGCGCCCGCGCCCGGCTGCCTGCCCCTGAAGGGGCAACTCAGGAGGCACCGCCCGGCAACGGCAGCGGCCAGGGCGCCCTTACCGCAGCGGTACGCGCCCTGGAGGAAATCGGCGAGAACCTGTACGACATGCTCTTTCCCCCGCTGCTCAAGGATTTCTACAAACGGTGCGCGCCCCAGGCGCGCACCATCTTGATCTATAGCACCGAACCCTGGATCCCCTGGGAAATCATCAAACCCTACGGCGGCGGCCTGGCCGATCATGATTGCGACTTCCTCTGCGCCCGCTTCCAGGTGGCGCGCTGGCTGACGCTGACCAACACGCGGCCCAATCCGCTGCGCCGCCAGGTGACGATGCGCACCCTCTGCCCGGTGGTGCCGCCCTCAAACCTCCCGGCGGCCCTGCTCGAAAGCCGCTACCTGACCAGCCTGCCCGCGCGCTGGCCGCCGCTCGCGCTCTACAACCCCCTGCCGCGCAGCGCCGACGAGGTGCGCGCCGTCATGGCCTCGGGCCGGGTCAACCTGTTCCACATCGCCACGCACGGTAATTTCCAGGTCAGCGACCCGACCAACGCCGCCATCCAGATCGGCACCAGCCAGTTGACGCCCGCCTCGCTGACCGGCAATCCCATCGCCAACGGCTTCGCCGCCGAGCAGCCGCTGGTGTTCATCAACGCCTGCCACTCGGGCCGCCAGGGGCTGGCGCTCAGCGGCCTGGGCGGGTGGGTGGCCCGCGTGGTCCAGTTGGGGGCCAGCGGCTTCATCGGCACGAACTGGGAGGTGCAGGACGACCTGGCGGCCCAGTTTGCCATCCGCTTTTATGACAACCTGCGCCTGGGCAGCACCTTTGGCGCGGCCTGCCGGATGGCACGCCAGGAGATCCGCCAGGCCAATCCCGGCAACTCGACCTGGCTTGCCTATGTGCTCTACGCCCACCCGCTGGGCACCTTGCAGGTGCCGCCCGCCTGACGCCCGCCTCGCCGCCAAGGAGCTTGCCCCATGGCCGACCCCTTCGCCATTATCGCCCTCATCAACAGCCATCGCGCGGACCTGGAGGCGGCCCTCGGCTCCGACGGTCCCGCCTTCTTCAGCCGCCTGGACGACCTGTTTGACCGCGGGCTGGCCGTGGCCGCCGACATGGACGCCCAGGGCCGGGTCGGCGACGACTTGCTGGCCCTGGTGGACCAGTATCCGGGCGCCCGCGCCGTGTTGCGTGCCGCCGACCCGGCGACGTTCGGTCCGCTCACCCCCGCCGACACGCCGCCCGCCCCGCCTATGGACACGGCGCCCGCCGGCCACGCCGGGCTGCGCGCGCCCGGTCCGGAGGAGGCCACGGGCGGAGGAAGCCCGCCGGATACCAATGCCGGCGAGAGTCCGGCCCCGCCTGCCGCCCCGGCGCCCGCCGATACAGGGGCCACACCGGCCCTGGTTGGCGTACCCGGCCCCGCCACCATCGACACCCCGTCCGGCGGCGGCCCCGTCACGATCACCCTGGTGCCCCCGCCCGGCACCCCCGCTGCGCCCCCCGGCCCCGATGCCCTGGCGAACGCGCCCGTCGCCGGGGCGCCCGGCCCCGCCGGTCCGCAGGGGCCACCCGGTCCGCAGGGGCCGCCCGGCCCGCAGGGGCCAGCGGCGCCGCCTGCCTCTACCGCCGCCCTGACCGGCGACGTAACATCGGCGGAACGGCTGCAATTACGTAAAGAGACGGTCGCCACCGTGCTGGCCCTGCTCGTGGTGGGAGGCACGGTCGGCCTCGCCCTGATCACAGTCCTCTTTATGCGCGGGAGCGACCTGAGTACGGCCAAGGACGTTCTAGTAGTAATGAGCAGCCTGGCCGGCGTGGTCCTGGGCTACTACTTCGGGCGCATCCCTAGCGAGGCGCGCGCCGAGCAGTCCGCGCAGCAGGCACAGCAAGCACAACAGGTCGCGGCGACCGCCCGGAGCGCCGCGCAGAGCGTTGGCGAAAGGGCATTGCAGATGGCGAATGAGGTCAGCCGCATCCGCGAGGCGCTCGTGCTGCAAACCGCGCGCGGCACCACCCGCGACATCGGCGCCGGAGCCGAGCCGCCGGCCGATACGATCCGCGGGTTGCAGGAACTGCAGAACGATCTGGAGAACCTGGCCCGGCAGGCGCGGCAGGTATGAGCGCCCCGTTGCGACAAGGGCGCGCCACGGTGGCGCGCCTGCTGGCCGCCGGGCTGTTGCTTGGCGCGCTCAGCGCCTGCGATTTCGGCCCCAGCGGCCCCACCACGCCGACGCCTATCCCCACCGCGCCGTCCGCCGGGTCGGCCCTGGGGCTCACGCCGGTCGCCACGGACACGCCCTTGGCGGCCACGCCGCCCGCGCCGCCCACGCTAAACCCGCCGGCGAACGCCGGGCCGCCGGCCACGGCCACCAAGGCGCCGCCCGCCCCCCACGACGAGAGCGGCGGGGTCGCGAGCTGCTGCTCGGGGTTCTCGCGCAGGTAGTCGCCGGGCGTGGCGAGCTTGAAGATGCGCTGGTCGTAGGCGACCTTGCGGATGAGGAAGTCGATGAAGAG
>CBJNAR010000413.1:0-4632 GCA_966434075.1 uncultured bacterium | reverse complement strand
AACAACGGGCCATACGCGAACCTCGTGGGCCACATCGGCACCGTGGCCGCTGAGCTAGCGTAACGTCAAGAACCCGGCGGCCACGGCGGCGTCGCGCATCTGGCGGATATCGTCATACGTGGCGTCGTCCACCGGCACGAAGCGCTCGACAAAGCCCGCGGCCAGCACGGCCCGCGCCGCGGACTCCTCGCCAAAGGCAAGCACCGCGTCGCGGATGCCCGTGCGCACGTCCTCCGGTAGCCGCGCGGCGGCCACCACCGGCTGGATCGTCGAGGGGCCAAACGTGGCGATCACGCGCAGCCGGACGGCCAGCGCCGGGTCGTCACGCAGCGTAATCGCCAGCACCTGCGAGTCGATAGCCGAGGCGTCGACCGTGCCCTCGGCCACCCAGCGGATCGACTCCTGGTGCCACCCCGCGGCGAGCACGGCGCCAAAGTAACCACGGGTTTCGCCGCGCCGCACCAGTTCATAGCGCGTCAGATTGTAGCCGGAATGCGAGTCGAGGTCGTTGTAGGACCAGCGCGCCCCGCGCAGGTCGGCAAACGAACGGAAGGGGCTGTCGTGCCGCACGATGACATCGGAGAAGTAGACCGGGCGGCCCCCGTAGCGTGCGCCGTGCAACACGGGCGCGGCCAGCGGCACGACGGCGGGCGGCGTCTGAGCAACCAGGTCCACGTAGGGCAGCCCGCAAATGAAACCGGCATCGACTTCACCGGCGGCGAATGCGCCGAACGACGCACCCACGACCAGCGAGGTCGTGCAGCCGAGGCGCTGCCCAACATAATTCACTATGGCCTGGTAAACGGGCAACATGCTGGGCGCCAGAAAGGTGGCGAAACGCAGGTGTGCGGTGGTCATACCTCCAGTATAACCGGGCGGGCCGTACCGTCAAGCGCAGAGCACGCGGCGGACGCCCGGCGGGGTTCTCAGCAGGGAAGGTCTATCATTCCACCGGCGGCGTGAGGACATGGCGGTCGACGGCGATTCGCCAGTAGGGGCGGGCCTCGGCGTCAGGGTCCAGCGCGTGCCCGTAGATCACCCCGCCGGGACGCGGCATGGAGCACGACACGTGCGGCACTTCTTCCGGCCAGGCATCAACCCAGAGGTAAGACTCGCCCACCTGCATCCGTCCTGTCCAGGCCATGGGCAGGCCGGGCAGGTGGGAGCGGTGCAGCCGGGCCACGTCCAGGGCCGCGTGCCGCCACGCCAGCATACCGCACCACGCGACGTAGACCCAGGTGACACCGGCCACGCCCTGCAACGCGGGGTAGGTGATGCGCGCCTGCGGGCCGTACCCCGGCAGGACGAGCCGGGCCGCCCCGGCGCCGGCAGGGCGCCCGCTACGCGCCTGGCAGGTGTCCCGCCAGCGGGCCGGTTCGGTCCCCTCCGGTAGCTGAATCAAGACCAGGCGATGCAGGAGCACGCGGCGCGTTTTCATGGAGTACTTCTTTCGTAAGCAGGCATGGCCGAGAAGTCCGGCGGCGACACCGCCACGCTGAAGGGGCGGTCGTTGATACCCGTCGATCTGAATACCGGCCGTTATAATCAGTACACTGGCGTAGTGGCCAACCGGTTACGCGCCCACCACCGCGCGCCGCCGAATCGCCCCGCTGTCCACCGCAGACATCCCTGACGAGCGGGCGGAAGTGCTGGATCAGCCGCCGCCAAGCTGATATAATCTCGTGGGTGGGAGGAGGCGGTGCCCGACCAGGCAGCGCGGACGCCCGCCAGAGGCACAGAGTGACTTTCGCCCGCCTGCGCCGTCAAAATAAGTACTGGGTTTGACGGCTGTGATATGATGAGCTTGCCGGCACCACCACGCCGTGCTGCCCAGGAGCGTTAATGGATTCCCTACCGCCGGAAGAGCTGGTTGCGCTATGCCGGAACGCGGCACCCGGCGACTTTCGCCCGTTCGAGCGGCTCGTGCGCGTCTATGAGTCGCGGGTCTATAGCCTGGCCTTCCGCTTGCTGGGGAATCGGCAGGACGCCGAGGACGCCGCGCAGGAGGTCTTTCTCAAAGTCCATCGCGGCATCCGGACCCTGGAGGAGCCGGCGACGCTGACGAGCTGGATCTACCGCATTACCAGCAACACCTGCCTGGATCTGCTGACTATGCGCAAGCGCCGCCCGCAGACCCAGTCGCTCACGCCGGACAATCCGGACGGCGACGAGGAGCCGCGCTATGTGGACCCCCGCACGCTGACGCCGGAGCAAGCCGCGCTGCGGCGAGAGCTCTACGCCTGTTTGCAGGCCGCGCTGACCAGGCTGGACCCCTCCGGGCGCGCTGTGCTAATTCTGCGGGATGTCGAGGGCCGCCCGTATCAGGAGATTGCCGCCAGCCTGAAGCTGGGCCTGAGCGCGGTGAAGATGCGCATCCACCGGGCGCGGCTGGCCTTCCAGCAGATGCTCGACCAGGTGTGCCCCGGTGTGGCCCGCACGGCGCGGGGCACCGATGATGCGGGATCGTCCGCGAACTAGGGCGCTAGAGGAGACCGGCGATGCTGCCGTTGAACGAGGCCGAGGCCGCGATCGTAGCCGATATTGTCGACGGAACCCGGAGCGGGCCTGAGTGGGACGCCTGGCTGGCCGCGCGCCCGGAGGCCACCGCCGAAGTAGCGATTGCCCGGCGGGTGCAGGCCCTCATGCGCGAACTGGCCGCGGCGTCGATTGTGGTCCCGCCCGGCTTTGAAGCGCGGGTGCTGGAGCGCGTGCGCGCCGACAGCACGCTGCTGGACCTGCTCGACCTGGGGCTGGGGGCGCTGGGCCGCACGATGCTGGAACTGGTCGCCGCGCTCTTCGGCATCCTGCCGGCACCCGCGCCCGCCCGCTGAGGGAGATCGCTACTGGAGGGGTCATGGATTTCCATGTCGTGATCGACGCACTGACCAAAGTGCTCACGGACATCATCGATTTCATCCCCCGGCTGATCAACGGCCTGATTATCCTCATAATCGGCTACCTGATCTCCTGGCTGGTCCGTGGGTTGCTGCGCGTCGTGCTACGCACCGCGAAGTTCGACCCGCTGGTCGAGCGCACCGGCATCACCGGGACGCTGCGCGGCCTGGGGGTGCGCACGCCCCTATCGCAGATCGTGGTCCAGACCGTGTTTGTCCTCCTCCTGCTCTCCTTCCTGATCACCTCAACCCGCTTGATGGGCCTGGAGGCCGTGGCTCGCGTTCTCGAACAGGTGCTGACCTTCCTGCCCAACCTGATCGCCGCGCTCGTGGTCTTCCTGCTCGGCGGCATCGTCGCCAAGTTTGTCGGCGACATGATCACGCGCGTGGGCACCGAGGCGAACCTGGGCTACGCCGGGCGGGTGGGACGGATCGTCCAGTATTTGATCAGCGTGTTCGTGGTGGTGATTGCCCTGGGCGTGCTGGGGCTGGACACCGGCATCCTGGTGACGGCGCTCACCATCGGCATCGCCGCGTTCGGGCTGGCGCTGGGGTTGGCGCTGGGCCTGGGCGCGCGCAACACGGTACAGCATATCCTCGCCGGCTACTACACCCGGCAGCGCTTCGCGGTGGGCCGCCCCATCGTGGTCAACCAGGCGCGGGGCGAAATCACCAGCATCGGCAGCGTCAACACGGTCGTCGCCACGGCAGACGGCGACCTGGTCATCCCCAACGCCCTGCTGATCGAGTCGGTGGTCCAGGCGCCGCGCCCCGCCGAACCGCCCCCGCCGCCCCCGCCGCAGCCGTAGTCACACCGCGCGCCGCGCCTGGCTGCGGGCCGACGCGGCCCCAACCCGCCCGGCGACAGGTAATCCGTGGCCGGGATTCTGCAGGACTATCAGGGCGGCGCCAAACGCCGCCCTGTCCATACCTGTCGTTTGAAGGGACTGTTATATGAGCAATTCTGAACCTGCACGTTTGTTGTTCGCCAATGCCCAACTGTTCGGGCCGGTGCATGTCTGGGACCCCGGCTGGCTGCTGACCGAGGACCGCCGGATCCGGCTGATGGGGCCGGGGCAGGCGCCCGCGTTCCCGCCCGGCTACGTCGCGCGGACCGTCGATTGCGCCGGGGCGGCCTTGCTACCGGGATTTATCGATTTGCATTTCCACGGCGCGCTAGGCGTCGAAGCCATGGACGCCACGCCGGAAGCCTTGCGCACCATGGCCCGGTTCGCCGCGCAGCACGGGGTCACGGCCTTTCTGCCCTCTAGCTGGACGGCCTCGCGCGAGGCGACGAACGCCATGCTGGCCGCCGTAGTCGCGCAGATGGGTCCGCAACCCGCGGGCGCCACCATCGTCGGCGCCCACCTGGAAGGCCCCTACCTGAACCCGGCTAAGTGCGGTGCCCAGGACCCGCAGTACATCCGGCGCGCCGACCCCGACGAAGCCGGGGAGTGGCTTGCCACCGGCGTGGTGCGCCTGCTGGCGGTGGCGCCCGAATATCCGGAGAACGCGTGGCTGATCGCGGAGTGCGTGCGCCGCGGGGTCACGGTCACGGCGGCGCATACCGCCGCGACCTACGAGCAGATGGTGCACGCCGTCGCGCTGGGCGTGCGGCAGGCCACGCACAGCTACAACGCGATGCTGCCGCTGGGCCACCGCGAACCGGGCACCGTCGGCGCCATCCTGACATTGCCCGAGATCAACTGCGAACTGATCGCCGACAACATCCACGTCC
>CBJNAR010000412.1:0-4648 GCA_966434075.1 uncultured bacterium | reverse complement strand
GGCGGGCCGGTCGCAAACCGGCCCCTACAGCGCCTTTCTATATTCGTTGCATCTTTAGGCGCCGGTCTGAGACCGGCGCCTGCTCAATGAATTTGTGTATCTGTAGGGGCCGGTTTCAAACCGGCCCGCTGCGCTTTCCCGCCTAAAGCCGGATGCTGATGATCGCCCAGAAAATCCAGAGTGCGGCGCAGATCGCTACGGTCAACCCCGGAATCCAGAAGGCGCAGACCAGCGACCGGGAACCCCAGCAGGTTGGCGACGGTGCGCTCGCGGATGCGGGCGGGCGGGATACCGGGGCGCAGCAACGGGCGCCGGTAGGCCGCCGACCACCAGAGCAGGATGAAGGCGATGCTGATGATCACAAACAGGCCGGCGTACATCACCGCGGCGGTGGGCGCGGCGGGTTCGAGCAGATAGTCGCCCAGCAGCGCAGTGGGGAACGGCACCAGCGTGACCAGCAGCAGCAAGAAGCCGTTGGCGAACATGAACACCGGGTCGTTTTTCTGCACCCACTGGAAGATGGAGTGATGATTCATCCACATGATCAGGATGGTGGCGAAGCTAATCAAGAAGGTGGCATAGGACGGCCATTGCCGGCTGAGAATGGCGGCCAGGTCGGCGGCGGTGAAGACCTGGCCCTCCGGCGCCTCAGGCACTTTGATCAGGTCCAGCACCAGCAGCGTGATCGCCACGGCGAACACGCCGTCGCTGAAGGCTTCGATCCGCCCTGTCTGTTTTTCCGCCGGGGCGGCGCGGTTCTCCTCGGTCATCCGGGTTCCTCCAGAGAGAATATGCAAACTTGTGTGGGCGTGCCCCTATCTTAGCGGCGGCACGGCCCGCCCGCAAGCGGATCGCCGCAGGCTCCGGCGGCGGATCTGCCTGCGTGCCGCAAAACTGGAACCGGGGTGGCGACCGATCTCCGGTGCCTCCCCAGTTTCTTTCGTTGCGATTTTTCCCTGGTTGCGCTAATATTTGGAGAATTATCAGGATAGTGAGGTGTTAGGACAATAATGGAACTAAGTCAGGCGCAGGGTGCGCGCGGAACGTGGAATGCATGGGCCGGCAAGTATGGGCCGGGGATCGCGCTGGCGGTGGGGATTGCCTTGCTGGCCTGGGTGATCCAGACGCTGGAGGAGGGCCTGGTCGGCCACGCGATCATCGAGGCGCTGGTGGTGGCGATCCTGCTGGGTATGGTCGTGCGGACCGCGTGGAAGCCGGGGGCCCGCTGGGCGCCGGGGATCAGCTTCACCGGCAAACAGGTGCTCGAAGCGGCGATTGTGCTGCTGGGCGCGTCGGTCAGCCTGCCCGTATTGCTGAAGGCCGGGCCGGTGCTGGTGCTGGCGATTGTGCTGGCCGTGGCCGTGGGCATCGTGTGCAGCCGGTTCATCGGGCGCGCGCTGGGGCTGAACCCCAAACTGGCGATCCTGGTCGCCTGCGGCAACTCCATCTGCGGCAACTCGGCCATCGCTGCCGTCGCCCCGGTCATCGGCGCCACCGCCGCCGACGTGGCCTCGTCCATCGCGCTGACCGCCGTGGTCGGCGTGGTGCTGGTGCTGGCCCTGCCGTTGCTGATCCCCGTGCTGCAATTCTCGTTCTACCAGTACGGCGTGCTGGCCGGGATGACGGTCTACGCCGTGCCCCAGGTGCTGGCCGCTACCTTCCCGGTGAGCGCGCTGAGCGGCCAGATCGGCACGCTGGTCAAGCTGGTGCGCGTGCTCATGCTGGGGCCGGTCGTGTTCTTCTTCGCCCTGCGCTACCCGCGCCCCGCCACGACGGGCGGCTTCGCGCTGAGCCGGTTCGTGCCCTGGTTCATCATCGGCTTCATCGTCCTGGCCGTCGCGCGCTCGATCGGGCTGTTGCCCGAATCCCTGGCCGCGCCCGCCGCCGATCTCTCGCGCTGGCTGACGGTGGCCGCCATGGCCGCGCTGGGCCTCGGCGTGGATATCCGTGTCGTCAGCAAAGTGGGCCGGCCCATCGCCCTCGCCGTGATCGGCTCGCTGGCTGTGCTGCTGGTGCTGAGCATCAGCCTGATCATAGGGTTGGGCATTCGTTAGACGGCTTTGTTGCCAGGGCGCGACGCAGATACATGCCGGCTCAACCTGGGCCTGCTGTTGACCAGGAGAGGGATTCCATGGAAAGCACAACCAAAAACCGCAAGACGCGGGAGCAGGTGGCCCGGATGGTCGCGCGGGCGTTTGACGGGGCTACCCTGGCCGCCGGGGACGACGCGGTGAGCGAGTTAAAGGAAGGCTGGTTTAACGCGGCCTATAACGTCCGGCTGGCCGGCGGGCGGGAGGTGATCTTAAAGATCGCGCCGCCCAAGGATGCCGAAGTGCTGGCGTATGAGCGGAATATCATGGCGACCGAGGTGGCGACGATGCGCCTGGTGCGGGCGAACCCGGCCATCCCCGTGCCCGAGATTTACTATTTCGACCAGGCCCGCGATTTATGCGACTCCGATTATTTCTTCATGGAGAAGCTGACCGGCGATAATTACGAGCACGTGAAAGAATCGCTGCCCCCAGCCATGCAGGAGCAAATCGACCGGCAGATCGGCGCGATCGTCCGCGAGATCAACGGGTTTACGGGTGCCTATTTCGGCTATGACGGCAACCCCGCCCTGCGCGGGGCTACCTGGAAGGAGGCCTTCGTCAAGATCGTGCATTCGGTGCTGGAAGACGGTCGCCGGAAAGATGCGGATTTCGGCTATCCCATCGACGAGATCCGTGCCGCCGTCCTGCAACACGCGCCCGCCCTGGAGGCGGTCACTACGCCACAGTTGGTCCACTGGGATGCCTGGAACCTGAATTTCTTCGTCAAGGACGGCCAGGTCACAGGCATCCTCGATTTTGAACGGGCGCTCTGGGCCGACCCCTTGCTGGAGGCCCAGTTCCGGGCATTAGCCTTTGGCGGCGTCTCCGACAGCATGCGGGGCTATGGCAAGACCACCTTCACGCACGCCGAGGATGAAAGATGCCACCTGTACACCCTGCATCTGGCCCTGGTGATGAAGGCGGAGTGCTACTACCGGAATTATGAGACCGACGAGGTCAGCAACATCGCAACGCAACTGATCGGGCCAACCCTGAGCTGGCTGCGGGAGAACTGACCGCCGATGCCTGGCCCCGCAAGGGTGGAACGCCTGGGGACGGCGCCAGTCGGGAAGCTGCTCCTGGAAATGTCGTCCCAGACCACGTTTTCGCTGCTGGTCTATGCCGTCTACAGCGTCACCGACACCTACTTCCTGTCGGTGGGCATCAACTCGCTGGCTGCTGCCGGGGCCTCGATCATCGCGCCCGTATTGACGGCCCTCGGAGGGGTTGCCACCACGGTGGGGGCCGGGGGCGCCTCGGTGGTGTCGCGGGCGCTTGGCGAGGCGAACCCGCAGAAGGCGTCCCGGACGGTCGCCAATACCTTCCTGATCTTCTGGGTCGTGGCGCTGGCGATCACGGTGGGCGGTGCGCTGTTTATCCAGCCCATCGTCTACCTGCTCGGCGCGACGGACAGCGTGGCGCCTTATGCCGTTGAGTATGGCCGGATTATCTTCCTCGGCGCGCTCACCAGCACCGGGTACTCCGCCATCGTCCGGGCCGACGGCAATATCGGATACTCGACGGCGATGTGGATCGTTCCCGTGACTGCCAATACGGTGTTGTGCTGGCTGTTCGTCATCGTCCTGCATATGGGCGTTGCCGGGGCGGCCCTGGCGACCGTCCTGGGGCAGGCGATCTCTGCCGGCATGAGCATCTATTTCTTCTTCTTCCGCAAGAACCGGTCATATCAGATCAAGGCGGCGTATTTCCAACCCGATTGGGCGATCATGGGCGAGGTCCTCATCATCGGGTTTCCCTCGTTCGTCAAAGGCCTCAGCACCGGCCTGGTCGGCATCGTCACCAACAACCTGCTACGGGTGATCGGCGGCGATAGCGCGCTGGGCGTGTTTGCCATCGTCAACCGGCTCTATTTCGCGCTGAGCACGCCGCAGTTCGGTATCATGCAGGGGATGCAGCCGATCCTGGGCTATAACTTCGGCCGGAAGCAGTTTGGCCGGGTGCGGCAAACCATCACCTATTCACTCGGCACGGCGGTCGTATACGGGCTGATTGTCTGTAGTTTGTGCCTGCTGATTCCAACGACGCTAGTCGCGCTGCTGTCCAAGGAACCCAGGATTGTCGCCGAAGGCCAGGACGCCTTACGATTAATGGCGTTGGCCTACCCGTTTGCCGGGATTTCGCTGATGGTCGCCGCGTATTTTCAAGCGGTGGGCCGGGCCAAGGAAGCATTACTGATCACATTGGGAGGTATCATCCTCGTCAAACTGCCGGTGCTGTTGCTGGCATCCGGCCTGTTCTCCTTGACGGGAATTTGGGCCGCGGAGGCGGCCTCGGAATTCATTTTATGCGTCGGTTCCTTGCTGATGTTGCGGAGTTACCAGGAGAAGATGGTCACAATGGAGCGTCTGGCTTACAGTCCCTGATCGGGCAGGGGTGATGCACCGTTGAAAAGCGCCCGTCTGATCCGCAGGCGTTTAATCGGCTGCGCTGGAACAAGCTGCCAACCGGCGGCTTGTTTTGCTGTTTCTCGCCTGGACCCTTGGGTGCGTATCCGGTGCCGTCGCGGGTTCGGGGGGGTGGCCGGAGACCGGCCT
>CBJNAR010000411.1:0-4650 GCA_966434075.1 uncultured bacterium | reverse complement strand
GCGCCGTCCGTGCCTTCGGGCACGAAAGCGGCCTCGATGTTGCGCGCCGGGTCGTCGATAACCCAGCGCAGGGCGCCATCCGCCAGCGTCCAGATGCCGACGCGCCGGTGCGTGGGGGTTTCGCCCAGCACGAGCGCCCGTTGCCCATCGGGGAACCAGCTTGCGCTGACCTTCACCGCCGGGCCGAAGTTCAGGATCTCGCGGTCCTCGCGGCCCTCGATGTCCACCAGCCAGACCTGGTTGCCCGCCGGGTCCAGATCCTGGCGATTGTAGAGGATATGTGTGCCGGGTTCGTTCAATTCGGGGACCGGGTGGCCGCCCTTCTCGGGCCGGGCCAGCGGGCGACGCTCACCGGTCTCCAGGTCGTGGCGGTACACCCAGGTCGGCTCGATCTCCTGCCCTGTCGCCACGTCGAAATTGGCGGCATAGACCAGCCAGCGGCCGTTGGGGTGCAACTGGCCGCCGTGCAAGAAGTAGTTCGGGTCGGCCTCGGTCAGCGGCACCATGACGCCGGGGCGGGCCAGGTCCACGCGGAACAGGCGCAGGCGCTCGTTGCCGTCGTGATCCTGGGCGACGATCACCGCCGCGCTGTCGGGCGTCCAGGACACCAGGCGGGTGTTGTCGAGCGACTCGGTGAGGCGGACGGCGGGCGCCGAGCCGTCGGTGGGCGCGGCGTAGACATCGGCGGCGGGACCGGTGCGAAACCAGGTCCAGGCCACCTGGCGGCCGTCCAGCGAGACCAGCGGATTATACAGACCGGGCAGGGTCAGCAGGGCGTCGAGATATTGCTCAGGGGTCACAGGTTATCCTTTCCGCCGGGGCACATAGGGCGCGTGGACCGCCACTTGGGCAGGACCGGGGTGCCGGTCCCCGGCATAAGCGCAGCACATGTTCCCCACCTTTATACGCGATTCGATCCCCGGCGGCAATCAGGGCACAGGCGCAACCTCCGGGGCGACCGGCGGGCCGGGGGCCAGGCGCAGCGGCAGGCGCACCGTGAAGGTCGAGCCCTGGCCCGGCGTGCTCTCCACGGCGATGGTGCCGCCCAGCATCTCGCACAGCCGCCGGCTGAGCGCCAACCCCAGGCCGGTGCCGCCGTATTTGCGCGTGGTCGAACTGTCGGCCTGGGTGAAAGGCTGGAAAATCGTCTGCATCTGCGCCGCCGTCATACCGATCCCTGTATCGTGCACGGCGAAGACGACCCAGGGCGACCCGTCCACATCCGCGCCGCCCGACTCCAGGATCACACTGCCGTCCTGGGTGAACTTCACGGCGTTGCTGAGCAGGTTGAGCAGGATCTGGCGCACCTTGGTCTGATCGCTGTACATCAGGCCGGGATCGCCGCCACAGCGCACGGTGAGCGTATTGCCGTTCTTCACCGCCGCCGTGCGCACCGCCGCGACGGCTTCCTCGACCACGGTGGGGACGGCGAACGTCTCCAGGTAGAGGTCCGTCTTCCCGGCCTCGATCTTCGAGAGGTCGAGCACGTCGTTGATCAGGTGCAGCAGGTGCTTGCCGGAGGCGGCAATGTTGCCCAGGTCGGTGGCGAGGGTCGTATCGCCCGCGTCGCTGGCGTCCTCTTGCAGCATTTCGCTATAGCCGATGATGGCGTTCAAGGGGGTGCGGAGTTCGTGGCTCATGTTCGCCAGGAAAGCGCTCTTGGCGCGGTTGGCGGCTTCCGCGCGCTCTTTCGCCACCTGTAGCTCGTCTGCCGCCAGGCGGCGCTCGGCCAGTTCCTGCTGCAAGCGTTCGTAGAGCCGGGCGTTCTCGATGGCGACGGCCGCCTGGTTGGCGAAGATCTCCAGCGTCAGCAAGGTCTGCGGCGAGGGCCGGCGCCCGTCGACCGGCTGATCGACCGAGATGACGCCCGCCACCTGGCCCGCGCGCAGGTCGATGGGCACAAACAGCACATCGCCCGGTCGCCACGCATCCGCCGCGGCATCCGTCGCGCCGTCGCCCGGCGGGGTGTAGATCGGGCCTTCAAACTCGCGCGCCCAATCGACGGCCCCTTCGGGGATGAGATAGCAGCGGCCCACGCGGAAGCGTTCCTGCATGACGCGGGCAAAGGTGCGCCAGGGGTAGACCACGCCTTCCAACTGCTGCCGCGCCGCGGCATCCAGCCCGGCGTGTGCCCGCACGCGCAACGTGCGCCCATCGTCCTCGATCAGGTTCAGCACGGCGGCCTTGAAGCCAAGCGTCCGGCAGATCGACTCGACAATCTCCTGCAAGACCGCATCGAGGTACAGATTGAGCCGCAACGAGTCGCCGATGGTGAGGATCTGGGCCAACTGCTGATTGCGCCGCTCCAGGTCGTGCAGGGCCTCGCGCAGCGCGCCTTCGACCTGCGTGCGCTGGGCCAGTTCCTGCTGGGCGGCGCCATACCAGTGGGCGTTGTCGAGCGCCACGGCGGCCAGTTGGGCAAAGCGGGTCAGGATAGCGATCTCGCTCTCGGCGAAGGTGCGGTCGGGGTCCACATAGGCCAGGCCCAGCACGCCGGCGACGGCGTCGCCCGAGCGCAACGGGATGCCGACCACGGCGCGCATCTGCTCGAAGCCGGGGCGCGCCCCTGCCCAGCGTGAATAGTCGGCCACGGCCAGGGGTTCGCCGGTGGCCCAGACTCGGCCTCCCAGGCCCTCGCCCCAGCCGACCCGGTAGCCGATCTCGCCCGCGAACATGCCCGTGCCCACGCGCATGACCATGGCGCCGCGCCCGGCATCGACGGCATAGTAGTAGCCGTGCTCAGTGCCGACGAGCGCGCCCGCCCGCGTGATCAAGGTGTGCAGCAAGTCGTTCACGTCGCGCCGGCTGACGACGCCGAGGCTGGTATCGTGGAAGGCTTCGAGGTAGGCGTTCTGGCGGCGCAACAGGTCTTCGGCCTGTTTGTGTTCGGTGACATCGCGCCAGATCACCAGCCGGCCCCCGACCCGGCCCTGCCCGTCGACCACGGGGGAGAAGCGCAGATCGAAGTAGCGCCGGGCGGCGCCCGTCCCGCCGGTCAGTTCCCGGTGTGCCGGGGGCGCGCTCCCGTCCTGGGCCCCCAGGTCCACCCATTCGGGCAAGATGTCCGCGGGGCGCCGCCCGATCACCGAAGCCGGCGATCCCAGGAACCGCAGCGCGGCGGGGTTGAAATCGACGATCCGCTCCTGGGCATCGAGCACCAGCACGCCGTCGGCCATGCTTTCGAGCAGGGCGTCGCGGGCGACGGGCACCACGTCGAGCAGGCGGAGATGGAAGATGGCCCAGGCCAGCACGGCGCCGCTCAGAGTAATGGCGCAGGGAGTCAGATCGAGGTGCGGGAAAAGTTCCCAGCCCAGGAGATAGAGAATATTGCTGACCCAGGGCAGCGAGATCCCGACCAGGGCCGCGCCCCACTGGCCGCGATATAATTCGGGCGCGCGCAGCAGGGCCTGGATCGCCAGCAAGCTGCCGGCGGCCAGCAACATATAGCTGTAGGCCGCGACAACATAGAAAGCCGGGCCGTGCCCCAGCGCCAGCGCCGTGATCTCGCCCAGCGGCACGGGCGTGACGGTGGTCCAGATCAGGTGGTGGGCCTCGTTCGTCCAGACCAGGCCCAGGCTGAGCAGCGGCACCACGGCCAGCGCGGCCAGCGTGCGCCGGGTGATGCGGCGGCTGTGCCCGGCATAGGCCACGGCGAACACCAGCCAGGCCACCGGCGCGGTCAGGATACCCAGGTACTGGGTCTTGGCCCAGAAGACCTTGAGGGCCGGGTCGGGGCTGCTGAGTTCGAGCACATAGCCCAGCGACCACTCGGCCACGGCCAGCAGCAACAGCGCCAGGGCCCGCGCGCCCGGCGCGTCGCGCCGCCGCCAGACGATGAGCGCGAGGGCGCTCGCGACGAAAGCCGCCAGCAGCAGGAGCAGCACGTAGGGGTGAGCCGGCCAGCGCATCGTGGTCTATTGCCTCCCGCGCACCCCTGTCCGGGGTGCGCTTCCCGGCAGGGCTTAGCTACCCAGGCGCTTCAACTCGGCGTCGATGCGCGCCTGGCGGGCCTGGGAATCGGCGTTCAACGCGGCGATCCGGGCGTCGATTTCGCCCACGCGGGTGATCCCGGCGCCAAGCTGGGCAAAGAGCGTCTTGCGCAGGGCACCTTCCTCGCCGCTCTGGCCCAGCGCGGCCATGTTCTGGCGCAACTGCTCCTGCTGGCGGTAGATGCCGTCGCGCTCCTGCTGTAGCCGGGCGATCTCGGCCTCGTTGTTGGCGATGCCCTGGCGCTCGTCCAGCAGCGCCTTCAGCCGGGCCAGCGTGGCCGCATCCAACCAGCGGTCGCGCAGGTATTGTTGCAACTGGTCGTAGGACTGATCCAGGATCTGCTCCCAGCGCCAGGTCAGCGTGCGCTGGGCCACGGCAAAGGTCGCCGTGCCGCGCGGCGGGCAGGGCACCTGCCAGCGGTAGTAGTCGGGGTTTTGCTCGTCGGGTGTGCGGGTGTCCACCAGTTCGGCGTTGGCGCGCACCGGGTGCTCGATCGTGACCACGCGCTCCTCGGTCAGGCTGCTCACGCAGGTGTAGGTGGTGGTGATGATCTGGGCCTGCTGGATCTTGAAATAGCTACCCTCGATGTGCAGCCCGGCCATCTCGTCCCGGCTATCGCGGGACTCGCTGACCTTGTTGCCCAGTTCGACGGCCAAGGCC
>CBJNAR010000410.1:0-4652 GCA_966434075.1 uncultured bacterium | reverse complement strand
CGGGGGCGCGGGTTCGTCGCGCAGTTCCAGCGGCCCGGTGATGCGGCGCGGCGCGGCAGCCGGCGGCGCGGCGGGGGGCGGCGCTTCTTCCACCACGCTGCCGGCGCCGTTGCCACTGCGCTTGAGTTCCGGCGCGGGCACGGACTCCGCGGGGGGCATGGCCGCGATGGGCGGCACCGGCACGGCGGGCGTGGGGAGTTCCGCGTCCGCCGCCTGCACCGGGCTGGCGGGCGTGGGGGGCACCGCTTCCACTTCCGGCAGCGACACCACCGACGCCGCTTCGAGCACCGGGGCGGGCGCCGCCACCACGACGGTGCCCCGGCCACTGCCCACCAGGGCCGAGTTGAAGTAGGAGCGGGCGCGCACGGTGAAGGTGTGCGGGCCGGCGGCCCCGGCGTCCGCGGGCGGGCGGATGGTGATCCGCACCGTGCCGCTCTCGCCGGGGAAGAGCGACACGTTGGACGAGTCGAGGCTGTACCAGGCGGGGTCCAGCCCGTCCAGATTGACTGAATACTGGTCGATGCCCATGCTGGCATTACGGATATCCGCGACGATGGTCACCGGGTCGTCGCCCACCATGACCGCCGTTTCGGGCGGCGTGAGCGTGACCTGGATCGGGTCGGCGCCGGAGGGCGCGGACTGCGTCATAGCTCTTGGTCTCCCCTGGTTACTTGGGTGTCGTCTCGACTAACTGCCCCTGCCGGATCGTATAGGAGTAGAGTTTGCCTTTGCCGTCCGGCCCTTTCCCACTGAAGTAAAAGTCGTTGGTGCCCCGAATATAGCTCAGATCGCCGGTGCTGGTGCGCTGGTGGGCGTTGCCCGAGGCATCGTTCCACTCGTTCTGCAACGGGTCGCCGATCAGCGTGGGGAAGGCGTTATGGACCTGCTCGAAGCCGCTGCCGGGCGCGTAGATCGGCACCGCGGTGGGGCTGCCCGGCACCGCGGTGGTCTGCGGCAGATCGATCTTCGATATCACCGGATGGAACCACTGTTCCCAGAAGCGCGCCTGGATGATCCACCCGCCGAAAGGCTGCGGCAGCAAGCCCCAGTTGATGCCCGATAGGCCCGACGGGGCCAGGAAGATCAGCAACAAAAACGTGAGCAGCCCGGCAAAGAACGGCTTACCCCACGAGCGGAAGCGCGGTTTATGCACCAGCTCCCCGGCCACCTCGCGGGCGTCCTTGTCCTCGCCGTCGGTGGGCCGGATGTGGATCACGAAGGGGTAGCGGCGGCTGTCCCCTGCCAGGCGCATGCCCTTAGGGTGGACGACCACCGGCACCACCAGCCGGCTGCCGGGGGCCACGGTGGGCGCGCTGCTCTTGAAGCCGAAGGTCAGCGCGGCCTCCGGATCGCGCCCGCTCAGGTCCAACTGGATCTCGTTGTTGCCGCCGTTCGCCAGGCTGAGGTTGAACTTGCCGCGCCGCCCGGTGAAGCGCTTGGGCGCCAGTTCGGCCTGGAAGATCGAGTAGGAGCCGACCTGGACCACGCCCTTGGTCACACCGACCAGCGTGGGGTCGGCGTGCGAGCGCGCGCGGACGACGAAGGTGTAATGGCCCGCGCGGGTGGTGCTGCCCTTCGGCGGGTGGATGCGGATGGGGATAGGCGCGCTGTCGCCGGGGAACAGCGAGACGCTCTGCGCGCCGACAGTGTACCAGGACGGATCGAGGTTCTCGACCTCCAGACTATACTGATCGACCGTCGTCCCGGCATTACGGATATTGGCGACGATTTCGACCGGCTCACCCCCTGCCGCCACCTTCACGTCGGGCGGCGTCAGATTGACGGTAATCGGCTCAGCCGTCGACGGCGCTGCTTGCAT
This sequence comes from uncultured bacterium, assembly GCA_966434075.1. Taxonomy (GTDB): domain Bacteria; phylum Chloroflexota; class Chloroflexia; order QHBQ01; family JAICKM01; genus JAICKM01. The sequence continues at coordinate 2,833 of CBJNAR010000410.1, read as the reverse complement.
CATTGCCTCGTCTCTCCCTGTAACTGTGCGCGACCAGGGTCGCGCAATCCAACCGTGTGCATCGAGAACCCAGGATCGCCAGGACGCCTCACCAGGAGGCGCCGGCCGGCACGCTCCAGAGCCGGAGCAGGCACTCCTTGAAAATTATGTCAACTAACCGGCCCGTTACCTGCCACCCGCCGAGGAGGCCCAGGGCCCGGTCCCCGACCTGCGCACCGGTCAAGGCGCCGGTTGCCGCTCCCACCGGGGCGGCGTAACCGCCGGGGCCAGGCGGTCCCAGGCCTGGCGCAGAGGCGAGCGTGCGAATCGCCGTCGGCGTCATGGTCGGGGTTGGGGGCGGCGGCGCTGGACGTCGCGCCGGGGCGCCAGGACCGGCGCCTCCACCGCACGTGCCTTCAATAAATGCGAGGCCCCAGCTACTCACCGTGGCATCGGTCCCGCTAATCAGGAGCCGCCAGGTGCCGGCCGAGGATTGCCCGACCAGGGTCGATAGGTTGCCCACGGGATGATAGAATCCCAGACCCGGCGGGCAGACGCTGCCAATCGGGGTGGCTACTCCATCGTAGAAGGTGAAACCCGTATTCGCGGCGGTCCACGGCGGACCGGACGGGCAAGCACCGTTCATCAGTTGCACGACCGTATTTTGCGGGCTGATCAGGCTCAGGTTTAGAGCCCCCGGTATCGCGGCGGTGATAACCACATTTGTGACTTCGATCTGGTTGAACGGGATGTTCGCGGGCACGTCGAGCGACGAGACCACCGGCGTGCCCAGGAACGAGCTAACCGGCACGTCCTGCGTGAACGTGGTGATATTGCAGAAGGGCGTCGTCGAAGCCGTCGGCGTCACCGTGGCCGTGGGCGTGTTGACCTGGGGGATGGGCGTCGGCGTGGCCGTGCGGCGCGGTGGCGGCGGGGGGCACCCGGCGCCGCTGCGGACCCGCAAGCCCCACCCGTACAGGACAGCCTCGGCGTTAAAGCTGGTTCTGGCCGTCAGAGTCACCACCAGGCGCCAGGTGCCGGTCGCCGGCTGGCCGGCCAGGCTGTTGAGATCGCCCTGCGGCTGATAGACGCTGGCCCCCGGCGGGCAGGCGCTGCCGATCAGGCTGGTACCGCTCTCGGAGAGCGTGAAATTCGTGCTGCCCGGCGGCCAGGGCTGGCCCAGGCAGACGGTGTCGAACAGCGGCACGGTCGTCCCCTGCGGGCTGAGCAGATAGACCTGCAACGCCCCGCCGTCCGTGGACGTGATATTGAGGTTCGTTACCTCGATACTGGCGATATTGGCCGGCGTATTGATGGTCAGCGTGGACGTGATCGTATCCGGCACGCACCCGCCGTCACAGTAGGAGAACAGCGCCTGACCGACATCCGTGCTGGAGTAGTCGTTGAGCAGGCACACCGGGGTCGGCGTCGGGGTCAAGGTGGCCGTATTCGCCGGTGTGTTCGTCGGCGTGTTCGTCGGCGTACCGGTCGGTGTGTTCGTCGCCGTGTTCGCCGGTATCGCGGTGCTTGTGGACGTGGGCCGCTCTTTCGGCGGGCGCTCACGAGTCGGCGGTAGGGTCGGCGTGGTGGTGGCCGTGCCCGTGGGCGTGGCCGTGAACTGGGTGATCACGGTCGCCGTCGCGGGTTGCGGCGTTTCGGTGACGGTCGGCGTGGCCGTATCGGTCGGCGTCGGGCTGGCGGTCATAGTCGCCGTGGGCAGCCCGCCGGGGTTGCCCGGTTCCTGCGGCGGATTGGTGGCCGTGGGCGGCACGAACGGCGTCTTATCAGGTTGGCCGGGACCGCCGGGGCCGCCGGGACCGCAGCCGGGCAGGTAGAAGGTCAGCATCTGGCCTTCGTTGAGGCGCGGCAGGTTACAGGAGTATTCGGTGCGATGGCTGACGCCGGTATCGCGCTGCACGCCCACCGTGGCGCCGCGGCCCTGCTGGCCCACCGTGGCATAGATCACGTCGAACTGTTGCAGCGATTCGTACAGCCGGACCTCGAAGTGGACCGGGGCGAGGGTATCGGCGTAGACGGCGCGCCACTCGATGTTGAAGATACGGTTGGGCGCCTCGCCGCTGACCGACGTGTAGATGCCCGCGCCCGCGGACCGGTCGGTGCGCAGGTCGTCCCAGTGGGCGAAGATGGCGTCCTGGGCGTTCGCGTCGGGCAGGCACACGTTGTCACGGGTGGCATCGGCGGCGCCGAAGTCGATCTGGCCGTTGGACGTGACCGCAGCCTGGGTGAAGGGCCGGCCATAGAGCACATAGGGGAACGGCAGCGTGATCGAGGTGGCGCAATCGTCGCAATGGTTGCCGATGTCGGTCGTCCCCGGCACCACCGTGATCTGGGCGGACTCGCGCACCACGTAGTCCTCGACGATACACGTGGGCGTGGGGGTGGGCGTGAGAGTCAGCACGGCCAGGGTCACGGCCCGGCCCACGGTGCCCGAGGCGTTGGAGGCATGGAAGATGTAGGTGTGGTTGCTGAGCGGGGTCACGTCGAAGCGGCCCGTGCCCTGGGCATCGAGGGGCACGGGTGTGCCGTCCAGGTCAGCCTTCTGGGCGCCCTTGACCTGCCAGGCCAGCGTGGCTCGCTCGCCCTGGGTGATCGTGACGACCTGCCCGGCGACCAGCTTGATGTCCTGCGCGGCCACGGTGGACGTGCTGACCTTGAGCGAGTCGATGATCGGCGGCCCGACCAGCAGCACGCCGAGCGTGGTGGTCGCCACGCCGGTGGTCCCGGTGGCGACCAGGCGGTAATCGACGAGCCGGCTATTGGGCAACCCCAGCAGATCGGACAGCAGCGCGGCCTGGTCCAGGCGGATATTCTGCGCGGCGCTCACATCCCAGCC